>JAISKZ010000050.1 GCA_031260725.1 Desulfovibrio sp.
CGGACAGGTGCATTTTGATCGTTTGTATGCAGAGTTGGGCGCAGGGTATCAGGGCAAGGATATGTACAGTCAGCACATGATTAAAAATTTGGGCACCCTGCAAAATCATATTGCACAATATCGCGCGAACGGTTTGCGCAATCTGTCCAAAGAGGCAATATGGAAAGACGTTATAACTCCTGCAGCGCTCAAAGAAATTTTATCCACCAAATAACAAACTCACATCTTGCGCTGTTTGTCTGCTACAGAGAGCCTTCGCGCAGCGAAAGACCGTGCAGGGCATCCACTTCTTTTTGCGCGCCGTCCAATCCGCTGTCGATATGTGGCGCAATGGCCGAATGATCCTCTCGGCATGCTCGACAAACAGAATTTGTCGAAGGAGGTTGAAATCAACTTGCTGCCGTTGGATATCCAGTATTAAAAGTGTCAAAGTCAGGTGCGTCTGCCTTGGGGAATCGAGCAGGGCAAGCGGGATATTGTGCTGAAATGCCAAGAAATCGCATCAGCCTGTTTTGTCCAGCCTGTCTTTGACACGCGCCGTGCTCCGTTATATACTTCCCACTCATGATAACCTTGTCGGACCTTTTTCGCGTAAGCCTGAGGCAGGTGATACGCCAGCGCAATTATGGCGTGGTGATTTCCATTGCGCTCGGCATAACCGCCTTTATAGTGCTGGCGGTGCTCGGCCGCGAAATACGCTACAAGATCGGTCAGGACATGGTGCTGATGGGCGGAGTGAACGTCATCCATGTCTATATGGAAGACACCCAGTATCCCGGCCAGCCCCTGCGTGAATTTTACCCTGAAACAATACAAGCCATTGCCGCGTTGCCCGGCGTTTCGATAGTCAGCCGCAATGTGCGCGACGGGCAGTCGTTCGGTTTGCGCGGTGTGGGTGAACGTTCGCTAAATGTGCTGTTTAACGGCGTGGACGAAAAGTACACTGATGTTTTTTCGCTGAATCTGGTGGCTGGCCGCATCTTCACAAGTGAAGATATTGACCGCCGCCAGAGAGTCTGCATGCTGGGGATCGATGCCGCGCGCAATCTGTACGGCGATCCGGAACAGGCTGTCGGCAAGCTGGTTTTTTTGCAAAAAGAGGTTTTTGAGGTGGTGGGCGTGATCACTGGCGTGATGCTCGGCTCGGAAAAACAGAACGGCTTTTTGCCCTGCACCACAATGATTGACCGTAAATGGGCTGGTGGCAAAGTAACGCGCATTTACGTACGCGCCACCGGCTGGGAAGATGTGTCCCGACTTGTGAAGCTAATACCTGCGCTGGTACGCGAGAAGCAGTCCGCCCCTTATGTGGCACTGCGCATTCAGGATGAACAGCTCAAACGCATACAGTTCACCTTCATATGGGTGGAGGCGCTGTTGTGGCTCAGCATTGTCGCGTCGCTCATGCTGGGTGGTTTCGGGATATGGTCCGGCACTTTTGCCGCCGTGCGCGTGCGCACGCGTGAAGTCGGGCTTAAAAAGGCCATGGGCGGCTCAGATATTGACATCCTGGTGCAGTTTCTGGCCGAGGCGCTCTGCAAGGCCATAGTCGGAGGTGTGCTCGGCATTATAGTCGGCGCGCTTCTGGTGGTGGCCGGTTCATGGACGCTCGCCACGGGCTTCTCGTATTCGCTGCTCTGGCTGAGCAGTCTCGGCAGCATTGTCTTCTCAGCCGCCATAGGTGTGGCCGGCGGGCTGTACCCCGCAGCGCAGGCAAGCCGCATGGACGTTGTTGCCGCCCTGCGCTTCGAGTGACATATGGCCCCTGTCATCACCGCAAAAGATATGCACAAGAGCTACGCCGGTTTTGATCCGGTGCTGCGCGGTGTGAACATGGAAGCCGACGCCGGAGAAATGGTAGCCATCATGGGGCCATCCGGCTGCGGCAAATCCACCTTGCTACATATACTGGGCATGCTGCATGCGCCGGATTCCGGTGAACTTGCCATTCTCGGCACGGATGTGGCATCGCTCAACCGGGAGCAGGCGGCCGCTTTCCGTCGCGTCAACATGGGTTTTGTGATGCAGTCGTCCAATCTGTTCGACCATTCCACTGTCTTTGAAAATGTTGAGTTCCCCCTTATCTATGAGGGCGTTGCTCCGCAGGAACGCTGGGCGCGCGTCAT
This sequence comes from Desulfovibrio sp., assembly GCA_031260725.1. Classification (GTDB taxonomy): domain Bacteria; phylum Desulfobacterota; class Desulfovibrionia; order Desulfovibrionales; family Desulfovibrionaceae; genus Desulfovibrio. The sequence continues at coordinate 2,127 of JAISKZ010000050.1, forward strand.
ACGGGCGCTTGATCTGGTGCGGCTTTCCGCCAGGGTACATTACCGCAGCAACCATCTTTCCGGCGGTGAGCAGCAGCGCACCGCCATCGCACGGGCGATGGTCAACAACCCGTGCATTCTGTTGACGGACGAGCCGACAGGCGCGCTGGACGCCCGTACAAGCCAGCACATCATGGAAAATTTTCGCACGCTCTGCCACACCTGCGGCGTGTGCATGGTCATGGTTACTCACGACCCCAAGATGGCGGAATACTGCGACACTGTATATACGCTTGAAGAAGGCGTGCTGCATTGCCGCAAGCGCGACTTCACACCGCTTGCAACCGCGCGGCCGCAAAGCTTTCTTGCACAGGACGAAGCCGTAATGCGCGGCGCGTTTGTAACGGATCATTTCGCGGGCGACATCGGCCGGTTCTCGACAGAGCAGGCGCGCTGTCTGCATGCCGGAGGCTTACTTTCGCGCGTATACGCCCTGTGCGGCAGATCTCTTGAAGGCACTGCCGACGACTATGTTCTGCCTCTTGCGGTACGCAGTTTTGGCATAGGGCCGTTTTTCGCCCTATGCGCGCTTTTTCGTCAACCGCGCAAGGCAGCTCGAGCTTTTCGGGAATTGCTGCGCGTTACTGCGGAGGGCGGCGGCCTGACGCGCCTGCGCGCGCTCTGCATCGGGGCGCTTTTGGCGCGCTGGGCGCATGAGGATCACTTGGAATTCTTTTTTGCCGCGCCGGGACGCGCGCCCCTGGCGGCAGTCAGAGGCGCCGTGCGGCTAACCGGCCTGCCTTTCGTCGCTGCCGCGTACGACCGAGAATCGGCGCTTGCCATCGGCGACTGCGCAGACGCCGCGCTTGTGTGCTGCGACAGCGAACAAACCTGTCAGACAGTGCGTGAATGTTTATCTGGGTATCCGGCGGATAAAATCCTGGTTTTGCCGCGTGCACAGTCGGCAGGGGAGCCGTGTGAAAAAAAAGCGGCAATGACAATATCTGCCCCACCTGACGACGAATTACGGCTTCCGACCGAAGCTCGGACAGCACTGAGCCGTTTGAAAATCTTACTGACAGCAGTCTGCCAAAAAAAATAACCAATTTTTATCGGGAACACGAGCTTATCATGAATTTTGCCGAAGTACGCGTCCTTGTTGTGGGCGACTACCAAGCAAAGATTGCTGTTATTGAGGGTTTTCGTCCCTCCTGTTTTTATGGAATATGAACCAATGAAGAACAGTTGTGGGGAGGCGGACAATGCGCAAAATTCTGGTGGGCGTCAGCGGCGCGAGCGGCATGCCGTTAGCTGCGTGCGTACTGCGCGGCCTTGCCGCTATGCCTGACGTGCAGACCCACTGTGTCGTTTCGCGTAGCGCTATAACGGTGCTGAAAGCGGAATGCTGTGCAGGGGCGGAAATGCTCACAACGTATGCGGACAGCGTCTACGACGCGGACGATCTGGCCGCCGGACCGGCCAGCGGATCATGGTGGCACGGAGAAAATGCCGCCATGCTGATTGTGCCCTGTTCCATGGCGACGCTGGGCGCACTGGCAAGCGGCGTCACGCGCAATCTTGTGCACCGCGCGGGAGATGTCGTCATGAAGGAAGGCTTGCGTCTTGTGCTTGTCACCCGCGAAAGTCCGCTCTCGGCCGTACATTTACGCAACATGCTTGCCCTGTGCAGGGCCGGGGCAGTGATTATGCCTTTTTCTCCGGGCTTTTACCTGCGCCCGCAATCGCTGGAAGACATGCTGCTGCAAACAAGCGGCAGAATTTTTGACCAGCTCGGGCTGACGCACGACCTGATGCGCTGGTTCTGATCCGCCGCAATATTCGGGGATCGGACTGCACAGAAACAAAATAAGGAAGACTGCCATGAGCGACATCACCTGGTACGGTCATTCAGCATTCAAAATCAGTTCTCCAGCCGCCGCCGTGCTGGTGGATCCTTTTTTCACGCCCGCTTCCGGCGTGACCGCGGAAACAGTCGGGCCTGCGGACATCGTGCTTGTCACCCACGACCACGCCGACCACGTGGGCGAAGCCGCTGCCGTGTGCCGCAACACCGGTGCCCTGCTGGGAACCATTGTCGGCACAGCCGACAAGCTGACGCAAGCCGGCATACCGGAACATCTATTCCTGAACGGCATCGGCTTCAATATAGGGGGCACAGTTGAACACAGGGGCGTCAGCGTCACCATGACGCAGGCATACCACTCAAGCGCATCTGGCGCGCCGTGCGGCTATATCATCACCATGCCCGACGGGCTGACTGTCTACCACGCGGGCGACACCTGTATTTTCAGCGACATGGAACTCTGGGGCAGCCTGTACGCCATTGATGTGGCGCTGTTGCCCATCGGCGGCGTTTTCACCATGGACGCGCGGCAGGCGGCGCTGGCATGCAGGCTTTTGCAATGCAAAGCGGTTGTGCCCATGCACTGGGGCACCTTCCCTGTGCTTGCGCAAAGCACGGTGGATTTCAGGGCCGCGCTTGACGCCCTGCATCTTGACTGCCGATGTACGGAGATGAAACCCGGCGAACGCGTTTGTTTTAATTGATTACAAAGGCCATTACGGGCGATTTTGGCTATCCTGCGAGGATAGCTTGTAGGCCACGATTGATAAAACTGGCGCAGTCAGCTTCTTGGCGACTTTCAGTAAGACCTACATCAACTGGCGCACCAGACCAACAAATTTTCCAGGCGGCTGTGGATTATAGTGAAAGTGTCAGTTATTTTTTATGAATCTAAAAGGCTATCTTTTTTATTAACATCTACCAATCAATACAACTATGCTGTTTTGCAGCGGGCATATGTATATGCAGCAACTACAAAAATATAAAGAACTCAAACTAGAAGATTGCATCAACAAATTTTTATGCGGTGACTCACTAGAGATAATGCGTAAACTGCCTGATGAATCTTTTGACTTAATTGTCACATCACCACCATATAACTTGAAAAATTCAACTGGTAATGGAATGAAAGACGGGCGTGGTGGAAAATGGGCAAATGCACGATTAGTACATGGCTATTCAAATCATAAAGACTGTATGCCACATGAAGAATACTCAAGGTGGCAGCGTAATTGCCTCACAGAAATGTTAAGATTAATCAAAGAGGATGGTGCTATATTCTATAATCACAAATGGCGTGTTCAAGGAGGCTTATTACAAGATAGACAGGACATCGTCTCTGATTTTCCAATAAGGCAAATCATAATTTGGAAAAGGAAAGGTGGTATTAATTTTAATAAGGGATATTTTTTACCAACTTATGAAGTTATTTACTTAATATGCAAGCAAAAATTTAGCCTTGTACAAGGGGTAAATTCGTATGGTGATGTGTGGGAAATACCACAGGAGATGAAAAACGATCATCCTGCCCCTTTTCCTATTGCTTTGATTGAGCGAATTATATCCAGCACGAATGCTTCACTTGTGCTAGACCCTTTCATGGGGTCAGGTACAACGGCAATAGCAGCGTATAATCTAGGTCGTAATTTTATTGGGATTGAAATATCTCAAGAATATATTGATTATTCTAAGAAAAGATTATTTGATGCGAAAAAATATCCTAATTTACCGAAATGTAAACACAAAATAATTAAGCAGGAGTCACTGTTATGACTGTAGCAACATATACCAAAGAAAGCCTTATTCAAGCCTTAATAAATATCCGTTCACAAGGTTGGATTAAAAGTGTGCGTTCCAGAAACAATGGTGCGGTGGGAAATACACTTGAAGATCTGCTCGGAATTAAAGAGAATAATCTACCTATCCCAAATGCAGCAGAATGGGAGCTTAAAACCCAGAGAGAGGAGACAAATAGCTTAGTAACTTTATTTCATATGGAACCATCCCCACTTGCCTTAAATTTTGTAGCACAAATATTATTACCCGTATACGGCTGGGCGCATAAACAAGCTGGATTGAAATACCCAATAGGTGAAAAAAGTTTCCGACAAACGATTAAAGCAACAAATGTTTCAGACAGAGGATTTTACGTAAAAGTAGAACGCGATAATGAACGGGTAAGTGTTGACTTTGATATTAACAAAGTTGATCCTCGCCATCGTGATTGGCGAGATGCAGTTATAAAGAATGGCGGGGAGATACTAATCAATAAACCATATTGGGGAGTTAATGATTTATTTCACAAGGCAGGTACAAAATTGCTCAATTGCTTTTTTGTGAAAGCAAAAACTAAAAAAGAAAATAGATTGGAATACTTTAAATTTTCTGAAATATTGATGCTTAAAAACATATCAAAAGATAAAATAATAAAAAGTATAGAAGATGGGAAAATTTTTGTAGATTTTGATGCAAGGACTCAGCATAATCATGGGACTAAATTTCGCATTAGTCAAAAACATATTCCAGAATTATACGCTGAATCTATAAATTATTAAACTGTTATTCCAGTTTAAACGATGAGGTTTTTAATTTTACTTGCTTAATGCTTTCAATGCCAATAGGGATATTGAAAAAGAAGTCAGTAATATTGAAGACAAAAAGAGTGCGCATAAAACACATCTTCGAGGCTTGTCGGCTTTTGTGTTACATGGCTTTAGACTTTCCGTAAAATTTTCCGGGATGTTTTACTTGACACCAACAGGAAGCGAAATATACTGCTCAACTTGATCTCTGCCGCCGGTCACGCGGCAGACGACACAAATTTACTCATTGCTTGATACGGCAACAAATGCGCTTCTCGGCGTATGGAGGTTTGTATGAGTCTGCTGGAAAATGCCGCCAAAACCCCTGATGGCATTGTTTTGAACGGTTTTCTGCTTTCTCCTGTTGTAGAGCAGTGCGCCGGCTGTGATCGTGTGCGTCAGTTCGACGAGCAGGAATTCTGTTCAAGTTACCCGGACCCCACAAGCAAATGGACCGGCGGTCGCTGCAACTTTGCCACACACGTCAAAACCCAGACAACCGCCGCCACCAGGGTGAATCCACTGAAGGCATCCAAACGCGCCGCAAAGGGACGTTAACGTTCATCAAACATCCTGCCCATCGCGCACCACGACTGACGCAACGAGGCTAGGAGAAACAGACGGGCGTATGGACAATGATGATCTGACAAGACTCTCGGCCGCCCTGACAGGTCGTCGGGTGCGCGTTGTGGAATTGCAGACCACGCTCACGGCCTGCAAAGCTGTGGGACCGGAGAACGGCGGCGACGGCGAAATGGAAAAGATCCGACGCATTACAGGATGGCTCACGGCCTGCGGCGTTCGGGACATGCAACGCTTTGACGCTTTGGACACGCGTGTGGCTGACGGGATCCGGCCAAATCTCGTGGCCCGTGTACCGGGCAAGTCTGCACGAACGCTCTGGATTTTCGGCCATACAGATGTTGTTCCCCCCGGTGACTCCACTGCCTGGAGTTCTGATCCCTGGACAGTGCGGCAGGAGGACGACAGACTCTACGGTCGCGGCGTGGAAGACAATCAGCAGGCCATTGCGGGCATGCTGATTCTGGCTGAAGAACTGCACGCCCTGCGCATGAGGCCCCGTCTCACCCTGGGCCTTGTCTTCATGGCCGACGAAGAATGCGGCAGCGACTACGGCTTGGGTCATCTGCTGCAACACGCGGACGGTCTTTTTTCGCCGGATGATCTCTACATTGTGCCGGACGCTGGTTCGCCCGACGCAGACCGCATTGAAGTGGCGGAAAAAGGCCAGATCTGGCTTCAAGTACGGATCACGGGCGAACAATGCCATGCAGCCATGCCGCACAAGGGCCGCAACGCCTTTTTGGCCGGCGCGAATATGGCACTTACCTGCCACCATTGCCTGCACACGGCCTTTCCTGGGACGGATCCGCTCTTTGATCCGCCTTGCTCCACCTTTGTTCCGAGCAAACATGAGGCCAATGTGCCCAACATCAACACCGTGCCCGGCAGCGACGTTTTTTATATGGACTGCCGGCTGTTGCCGGACGTCTCCCCTGAAGCTGTTCTGGCGAAATCGCGCGACGTCGCCAGAGAAGTTGCCGGGCGGCACAATGTGAACATTGTGGTGAACGTGGTGAGGGAGCAGGCCGCTTCAGCTATTTCTCCGCAAGAGCCTGTGGTTGAAGCTCTGCGTAAAGCTGTTTCGCACGTGTACGAGGTTTGCGCCCGCCCTATCGGCATAGGCGGAGCCACAGTGGCCGCGCTGTTGCGGCACAGGGGTTTTCCGGCAGCCGTCTGGAGCTGCCTTGCAAACACCTGTCACCAACCGGACGAATACAGCATGATCAGCGCGACCATTAAAGACGCGCAAGTTTTCGCCCATATTCTTATGCACGCGGATCATGCCTGACGCCGCCTTTGACTGCATCATCGTCGGCGGCGGGCATGCCGGCTGTGAAGCCGCTGTCGCTCTGGCGCGGCTTAAACACAGCATTCTTCTGATCACCGGCAATGTGGACCGGCTGGGCTATCTCTCCTGCAATCCAGCCGTCGGAGGCCTTGCCAAGGGGCACCTGACGCGTGAAATTGACGCCCTGGGCGGTATGATGGGCTTGTGGGCCGACGCGGCGGGCATACAGTTTCGTCGGCTGAACATGAGCAAAGGCCCGGCCGTGCGCGCTACGCGCGCCCAGATTGACCGCGAGGCATATCAGCGTGCTGTGAAAAAAACGCTTTTTGCAACACCCGGCTTGCGCATCTGGCAAGACACAGTCACTGCCCTCGCTTACAACTCCAGCCGGATTTACGGCGTACACACGGCGCATGGTCTCTTTTTCGCCGCCCGTCATGCCTTGCTGACTACCGGCACCTTTTTGAACGGACGCATCCATATCGGCCTGAATAACCTGTCCGGCGGACGTCTGGGCGACGCGCCGTCACTTGGCCTTTCCGACTCTCTGCGCTCGTTGGGTCTAACGCTGGGTCGTTTGAAGACCGGCACCACACCGCGTCTTTTACGCTCTTCCATTGATTTTTCCCGTCTGACGGTTCAACCGGGTGACACGCCGCCGCCCGGTTTCAGCTTTCACGGCAACGGGCCGGAACTTCCGCAGATTCCCTGTCATATTGCCTGGACAAACACGCGCACCCATCAGATCATCCGTGACGCTTTTGACCGTTCGCCCCTTTTCACCGGCGTGATCAAGGGCACAGGGGCGCGTTACTGCCCTTCCATTGAAGACAAGGTAGCCCGGTTTCCCGACCGGGAGCGCCATCAGATATTCTTGGAACCGGAAGGTCTTGAAAACGGGGAAATATATGCCAACGGCATCCCAACAAGTCTGCCTCTCGACGTTCAACAGGCCATGCTGCACAGCATTGATGGCCTTGAGCGGGCTGTTATGGTGCGGCCCGGCTATGCTATTGAATACGATTACGCAAATCCCGTGCAGCTTGCCCCCACGCTGGAAAGCAAGGCCGTGCCGGGTCTCTGGCTTGCCGGACAGATCAACGGCACTTCAGGCTATGAAGAGGCTGCGGCTCAAGGGCTGTGGGCCGCATTGAATATTTCCTGCGCCATACGGAATCTGCCGTATTTTCTGCCCGGCAGAGACAGCGCGTATATGGCGGTGCTGACAGATGATCTGGTCACGCTCGGCACGCTTGAGCCGTACCGCATGTTCACCTCACGCGCTGAACACCGCCTTTTGCTGCGCGAAGATAACGCTGACGAGCGCCTGACCGCGCTCGGTCATCGTCTGGGCCTTGTGGACGACGCGCACTGGCAACTTTTTTGCGATAAAGAAAAAGCCTGCGCGCGGCTCAAACAAAGTCTTGTGCAAATGCGCATTCCCGCAGATAAGAACGCGGACGATCGCGTTGCGGCCTTGCAGCCCAACCGCAGCCTCGCGGAAATTTTGCGTCGTCCCGACATGGACATGGACCGGATGCTTGAGCTGCTCAACGACCCGGCACATACGCTGCCGCGGAAGACGGGCGACAAACTGGCCGAGGAAATGGCGCAATGCGATGCGGCTGTGCGGGAGCGTGTGCAGACCGACATCAGATACGCGGGTTATCTGGAACGCCAACGGCGCATGATTGCCCGCACGGCGAAACTGGAATCAACAATCTTGCCCTTGGATTTAGATTATGCCAAAATAACAGGACTGTCCCGCGAAGTGGAAGAAAAACTGAACCGGGTACGTCCACGCAGTCTGGGACAGGCCAGCCGTATTTCCGGGGTGACGCCTGCCGCGTTGAATTGTTTGGAGATATATTTGCACAAACTGGGGCTGTTGCGTCCGCACCAAAGACAACACGCTCAAAAAACGGTTTCTTTTTTACCTCGGTGACGCGCTATAATGGTTCCCGTCCAGAAACATAGGCCTATAACACAGTGGGTCATGTGCATTGACAGAAAACAGCGAAACCTGACGTAAGTCTTATCTTATTTATTACCGGCAACTCCCGTGGGGAGTTACAGCAGGAGGTTATTTTGGACGGAGGTTCAGACGGTCACAGTACCCTCTGGTCGCGCCTCGGCAGATTATTCGGGCACGACGACGAATCCCTGAAAAAAGCTATTGTTGAAGCGAGAGCGGTAGGCTGTGTGGAGCCGGATGAGGAATCCATGCTCCTTGGAATTTTGCGCTTTAACGATCTTCAGGTGCACGATACCATGATACCCCGCACAGACATTGACTGCGTGCAGCACGATATGCTGCTGCCCGATGTGGTGCGTGTTGTTGTGGAATCCGGCCACTCGCGCATTCCCGTTTACAGGGACACCCGCGACAATATAGTCGGCATTCTGCACGCCAAGGATCTGCTGCACAACCTCATCGCCCCGGAAAAAATGCGGACGCCAGTCTCTGCGGTGATGCGCGAACCGTTTTTTGTGCCGGAAACAAAGTCCATCCGCACACTGCTGCAGGAATTCCGCGCCCGTAAACAGCATATTGCCATTGCGCTCGACGAGTACGGCGGAACCTCCGGCATCATCACAATTGAAGATGTGCTGGAAGAAATTGTAGGCGACATTGAGGACGAACATGACTCCCCCCATGAGGAAGACATCCGCCTTTTGGACGACAACGCGTATGAACTCACCGGCCGCGCCCTTCTGAAGGATCTGGAAGAGCTCGGCATTGCCCTGAGTTCTAACGAAGTGGACACCATCGGCGGCTATCTGAGCATGGAAGCAGGGCATGTGCCTGCCGCGGGCGAATGTTTTGCCCTGCACGATTGGCTTTTTACCGTGCTGGAGGCGGATAAAAAATTGATACGCCTTTTGCGCGCTGAACGGACAGCCGACGCCGCAAAAACAAACAGGCCGAAATCAGGCGCGTTGCCGGCGCCGGACAATAGCGAGGCATGAACGCCGCAAGCGCGGTAAGCGCCGCGCAAACGCTTGCCGCGCTATGGCGCGGGCCAGTGTTTGTGGGGCTTGTCGGCGCGTTTGCCGTATGGCTGGGCTTTCCCAATGACCTCATAAATCTGCCGCCACTTGCTCTGCTGTGGCCTGTGACGCTTGTTCTGATCGGCATGAACGCGCAAACGCCCTCCGCCGCGTTGCGCGCCGGCTGGCTGATCGGCCTTGCCGGCAGCACTGCGGCACTATACTGGCTTGCCGTGCCCGTCCATAACATAGGCAATCTCCCCTGGATTCTGGCATTGCCCTGTGCCGTGTTTATTGCGGCCTGTCTTTCTGCGGCGAACGGCTTTTTCTCGCTTGCGGCATGCGTGCTGCGTGAAAGGCCCCCCTTTTGTCTCGCGGCGCTGCTGGCGCTCCTCTGGTATCTGCTGGAATTTTCCGCCGCGCACCTGCTGGGCTTCCCTTGGCTTCCCTTGGCCGGCGCGCTGGCCGTCTGTCCAGTGCTTGTTCAGGGAGCGGACATCTTGGGCGCCTACGCCCTTGGCGGACTTTGGGTTTTCATTGCGCTGCTTTGCCTGTTTTGCCACGCGGACAAACGCTGTCTGGCCCTGGGTCTTGCCGGCGCGCTGGCCGTGCTGTCCTATGGGGCATACAGACTCAACGAGACACCCTTTCTCCCGAATCCAACCGGGGCTGAAAGTTTTGCAACGCTTTTTGTGGAAGGCAATATTGACCAGAATCAAAAATGGGTTCCCGCATTTCAGCACGCCACTGTTGACGCGTATGTCAGTCTGACCAAGAATGCCCTGACGGCCCGCCCCGAAGAAAAACCTCTTATTGTTTGGCCGGAAACAGCCATGCCCTTCTTTTTTGAAAAAAGCCCCCACGCCACACGCTTGCGCGAGCTGGCGCGCGCAAGCGGCTGTCCCCTGCTTTTCGGCGCACCCGGCGTCGAGCAGCGCGGCAACGGAGAAATCCTTGTGTTCAACCGAGCTTTTCTTCTCTCGCCTGAGGGGGATACCACAGGCTGGTATGACAAGGAACATCTGGTGCCTTTCGGAGAATACCTGCCGGTCTGGCTCCATTTTGATTTTTTGCAAAAGCTTCTACAAGGCGTTGGTGTATATGAGCAGGGCTCGTCCAGCGCGCCGTTGCGCCACGGCGCGCTTGCCCTCGGCATGCTTATCTGTTATGAAGGCATATTTCCTTGGCTGGCTGAAGCCCGTGTGAAAGACGGCGCCAACATTTTGGCCGACATCAGCAACGACGCCTGGTTCGGCCGCACTCCCGCAGCCCGTCAGCATTTGTATCTGACTGCCCTGCGGGCCATAGAGCAGAACCGATGGATTGTGCGCGGCACCAACACAGGTATTTCCGCTGTGGTAGACACGCGTGGCCGTTTGACGTTACGCGGCGAACTGTTTACTGCTGGCGCACTCTTTGCACGAGCGCGTCTTGTCGCACTGCGAAGCCCTTACCACACCTTTAAGCCTTGGATTTTTCCCACAGCCTTGCTGCTTTTTTGCGCCCTTCTTGTTTTCCGGCCGTTCGGCAAGACTGGCCTTCATCTTTAACCCAAAAAACACGCCATGTTGCATTTGAGTGATCTGCGTGCCGCCTGTCAGCCCTTGTCACAGCGTTTTGACAACCTCTGGAGGCGTCTTTGACTTTACCGCCTCACTGCATCGCCTCACTGCCATAGAAACAGAGCTGGCCCACCCCGGCGCCTGGGACAAACCGGAAAACCTGACGCCGCTGCTGCGGGAAAAAAGCGCCTTAAATGACGAAATAGAACGCTTGACCCGTCTCAAAAAATGCTGTGACGATATGCAAGACTGGCTTGCCCTGGCTCTGGAAAGCGAAAGCAGCGAGGATGAGGAGGCATTGGAAACTCTTGCACAGCAGCAGAAAGAGCTGGCGGATCTGCTTGATGAAACCGAGCTTGTCATGCTTCTTGCCGCAGAAGAGGATAACAGGGACGCCATTCTGGAAATTCATCCGGGCGCGGGCGGCACGGAATCCCAAGACTGGGCTGAAATGCTTCTGCGTTTGTACACACGCTGGGCCGCACGCCATAAATACGCCGTGGAAGAACTGGACCTGCTGTCCGGTGATGAAGCCGGTATCAAAAGCGTGACACTGCGCATCGCCGGACCGCACGCTTTCGGTTTTTTGAAAAGCGAACGCGGCATTCACAGGCTGATACGCATTTCGCCCTTTGATGCTTCAGGCCGCCGGCATACTTCCTTTGCTTCTGTGGATGTCATCCCTGATGCCGGCAGTGAAATTGAACTGGACATAAAAGAAGACGACCTGCGCATAGATATTTTCCGTTCCAGCGGCCCCGGCGGGCAAAGCGTCAACACCACCAGTTCAGCCGTGCGCGTGACACATTTACCCACAGGCATTTCAGCCCAATGCCAGAACGAAAAATCGCAGCACCACAATAAAGAGACGGCACTGCGCGTACTGAAGGCCCGTTTGTATAATCTTGAAGTGCAAAAACGCGAGGCGGAACGTCAGGCGAAATACGCGGGCAAGGACACCATCGCCTTCGGCAGTCAGATACGCACATACACCTTGCAGCCTTATCGTCTTGTCAAAGATCACCGCACCGGCTGTGAAGCGAGCGATGTGGACGCGGTGCTTGCCGGGCAGATTGACTGTTTTCAGCACGATTATCTTTTATACCGCCATGAGCGGCAGCGCTGAACTGCCCTTCACGCGTCGCTCGGTATGGCAGGAAGGCTCGCCGGCAGAAAATTTCTGCAGAAGTTTCCTGTATAACCGAACAACCGCTTTACATGACTGTTGAACAGGGATAACGTAGTGACGTATATCTTTTTCAATACTATGGAGGCGTGATGAATAAAAGCGAACTTATCAAGGCGCTGGCCGACGAGACCAACATTTCCCTTGATGACGCCACAATGGTGGTGAATACCTTTATAGAATCCATGAAGTCTTCCCTGCTCGCCGGAGACCGCATTGAAATCCGCGGTTTGGGCAGCTTTAAAATCAAGAAATACGGCGGTTATTCCGGTCGTAATCCGAAAACCGGAGACAAGATTTCCGTTGTGCCCAAACGACTGACCTTTTTCCGTGCCGGCAAGGAATTGAAAGAATTGATCAACCAGAAATAACTCCCCCTCTCCGGCACTCAGGAGGCGGCCATGCGTTTTTCCGGCGCATTGACAGCGCTTGTCACCCCGTTCAGACACAATGTTGTGGACGAAGATGCATTTCGCGTCCTGATCGAACGCCAAATCAGCGAAGGTATACACGGCCTCGTGCCTTGCGGCACAACGGGCGAATCCGCCACTCTCTCCCACGAAGAACACGAGCAGGTTATTGAAATCTGTATTGATCAGGTCAAAGGACGCGTGCCGGTGTTGGCCGGATCCGGTTCCAACAACACGAGCGAAGCGGTGCGCCTGACCCGCTTTGCACAAAAAGCCGGGGCGGACGGTGCACTCCTCATCACGCCCTACTACAATAAACCTACACAGGAAGGCCTGTACCGGCACTACAAGGCCATTGCCGAAGCCGTGGACCTGCCGCTCGTGCCATACAATGTGCCCGGACGCACGGGCTGCAACCTGCTGCCTCAGACCGTAAGCCGCCTTGCGAGAGATTTTCCCAATATTGTGGGCATCAAGGAAGCCACGGGCGACATGCCTCAATGCAGCCGCCTGCTGGCAGCCTGTCCAAAAAATTTCATCGTACTTTCCGGCGACGACCTCACGGCTCTGCCCCTCATGACTATGGGCGGCAAGGGGGTTATCTCCGTCACCTCCAATGTGACGCCCGCCCTCATTGCTGAAATGTGCAACGCCTTAGCTGTGGGGGACTTGCAAAAAGCCGTGCGTCTGCATCTCTCGCTCTTTGCCCTGCACGACGTCATGTTTGCGGAAACAAACCCCATACCTGTAAAAACAGCGCTCGCGCTCATGGGTTTGATATCGGATGAAATGCGACTGCCGCTCTGCCCGATGGGCGAAGCCAATAAAAACAAGCTGAGGAAGGCGCTCATGGGTTTGATATCGAATAAAAGCCTGCTAGACGAAGCTGATAAAAACAAGTTGAGGATGATGCTGGTAAAAACAAGCTGATTGACGTGCTGCACGCGCAAGGGATGCTGGACTGAATGCCCTAATCCCTTCCGCCACGATATTTGAGCGTCGTGCGACGAATCTGTTACGCCCTGATCTGCTGCGTTGAAGCGTCTCCCACCAGACGGCCAAATTCAAGGCTGACAACACGCTGCCCATGTGCCGCCACTTCCGGCGAATGTGTAACAACAATAATGGTGCTGCCTTCCTTGTGTAATTGATGGAAGATGTCCATGACCGTATTCTGATTTGTTTCATCAAGGTTGCCTGTTGGTTCGTCGGCCAGAATCAGCTTGGGATAATTGATCAGGGCGCGGGCTATGCACAGACGCTGTTGCTCGCCGCCGGAGAGCTGACAGGGCAGGTGTTTTGCTCTGCTTGTAAGACCTACGCGCTCAAGCGCCTGTGTGGCTTCTTTCTCATCAACCATGCTGTGGTAATACTGGGCGATCATGACATTTTCCACGGCCGTAAGATAAGAAATCAAATGAAACTGCTGGAATATCAAACCTATTTTATCTCTGCGAATAGTTGTCAGATCTCTGGCGTTGAGCCGTGAAATATTTTCTCCGTCCAAAATCACGGAGCCGTGCGTAGCCTTGTTCATGCAGCCCACGATGTTCATCATCGTTGTTTTGCCGGATCCTGAGGCGCCCATAATAGACACCCACTCCCCCGGCCGCACGGTCAAACTGATATGCTGCAGTGCCTTGACAGAACCGTAAGTCATGGAAACACCATTCAATTCGAGAATGTTCATTGCGTCGTCCTTTTATTCACCCCTCAAAACAGCAGCCGGCTCAACATCTGTCGCCATGGCGACAGGAATCAAAGAGGCGGATACTGTTACCGCAAGCGACGCGCCCAAAGTAAGCAGAACAAGAAAGAAGGGCAGGGCCACTCCGCGGGAGAAGACGCTCATGCTGACCACTTGAGCGAAAAAATAACCGGAGCCGGTGCCCAGCAGCCAGCCGCCCAAGGCCAAGGTGATGCCTTCGCCCATGAATTCGGCAATGATGGCCCTGTTTCCCGCGCCGATGGCTTTTTTTAAGCCGATTTCCCTGCTTCTTTCCATAACCACCGTCATCATGGTTGTCCCCACGCAAATCATGGTCAGGAACAACACAACGCCTGTCACCAGACAAACAAGCACTTGAAGCTTGGAGAGTACTGTCGTTTCTGAATCGGCAATGCGCTTGACAAGGCGGGGGATGATGCCCGGCACTTCGGCCTGAATTGTCTCAGCAAGCCGGGAGATTTCCTCTCCTGCGGCGGCAATGCTGATCTCCACCACATTGGCCGTGCCGCTTGTGCCCATAAGGGCTTCCAGGCCGGCCATGGACATGAACACAAAACCATCTTCCGCCCCACCTGTGCGCACAACTCCGCTGATTTTCAGCTCTTTCGCGAATTTACTTCCCTTGGTCGGCAGGATTTCCACAGTAATAAACGAACCCGCGTATTGGCGTGTATGCTCGGCGATATCAGTACCGATGAGGATTTCATCGTCCTTTTGGGGCCATTCGCCCTGGATCTGCCAATAGGGGCTGGTTTTTTTTACTGCAGAGAAATCCGTCCCCGCAACAGTGAGACCCTGCATGTTGTAATATATAGTCTCATAGCGAAAAGGCGATGCCCCCACCAGCTTGTCAGCGGGAAGCATCTCAATGGCTTGTTTCGCATCATCCAGATTCAAGATGGAGTTACTGCCGGAAGAGACAAAAATGAGGTTGGCGCCGTAAGAGCGAAACTCCCGGCCCATCTGGCGGGGGATGTCGTAATACACGGCTCCCATGCCCAGAAAAACCGTGGCTCCGATAACGACCGCGAGCAGCGCAACCAGCATTCTTGAACGACGCCTGATCAGCGAACTGACAACTATTCTGAAAAACATGGCGTGTCGGACCATGCCAATTACCTCCCGTGCAGCACATCTGCGGGCCGCAGGCGCAAAAGCATACGGATGGCGGGGAGGCTCCCGCCGATAGTGACAAGAAGCACCAGAAGCGCAGCGATGGGGATGACCAGCCCTTTGGCAGTCACGGCGGAACCAAACACGGAATGGCCTATGACTGACGCCAGCCCAAGACCGGCGGCATAGCCGAAGCTCCCGCCGATGATTGTGGCAATGAGCATTTCTGTCAGGATGAGAAAGGAAATCTGACCGTCAGTGGCTCCCAGTGCCTTGAGCAGTCCTATTTCGGTGCTGCGTTCCATCACATTGGCCGTGACCAGATTTGAAATGGCAAAGGCGGAGCAGGCAAGGCTCAAGAGCGTAAGCATCAGCATCAGAAACCGGGTCTTCTGCAGGATAGCCCCTTCGGATTCCGCCACCTGAAGGACTGGTTTTGCACGAGCGTCCGTGAGCACTTCTTCAATCTGGAAGGCAATGGCGCTGACATAGGCCGTACAGTACCAGACCTCCCAGTCCTGGCGCGAAAGACTGTGCGGATTCTGTGCCGCGCGCCGAGCCAGATCGTTTTCCGGCGTGGTCAAGGCACTCACTTCCACCCGCCGCACCTTTCCCTCAAGGCCTGTCAGATATTGTACAGTGGCGAGAGAAGTGAGCAATCCGTCATCCTCCTTATCCCCGGAATGGAAGATTGATCTGACGACCACAGTCACCGTACGCCAGCTGCCGGAAGCATCTTTTGCGGAAATCGTCAGATTGTCGCCCTGCGTTATTCCATGTTTTGCTGCAAAGGCCTCCCCGACCATAACTCCGGACTGATCCTCATCCCTAAGCCATGCGCCGCGCACATCCCACCAGGAACGCAAGTTTATGATTCCGGTATCCACGGATTCGCCGGTCGGAATATCCAGATGTTTTCTAAACCAGGTACCCAGCAAGGGGACATTTGCTCCCGAATCGTTCACCCTGACAACGGCATCAAGGTAAGGTGTGAAGTCCACGATGTTAAAAGCCCAAAAAATAGTTTTCATTTTGGACAATTCATCTTCAAGCAGGTATTTGTCCGATACGCCGGCGCCTTCTTCAACACCATACAGATCAGTCAGGAAAGAAGCGCCGCGCGATGTAACCATAATGTTAGCGCCGTAGGTTTTAAGTTCCTGATTTATTTTGTCGCCCACATCAAGCATAACATTAAGCATGGCGGTAGCGAGCGATATGCCGAGCGCCATGGCGCAGGCCATCGTCATCAGTTTTTTTTTCTGGCGCGTAACCGCGCCGAGGATCATGCGCAAAAACATGAATACTTCCTTACATGAACCGATGGGCTTCCGCTTCAAGATCTTCCGTACTGATAATCAGGCTGCCGTCTTTCAGGGAAAATTTGAGCGGCACGGGATTACATCCACCGGCAAAGCCGATGGTGGACTTGTTCATAACAACGTCACAAAGAATGCAGATCACCTGTCCCTTGCGTTCGTAATAGCCGGCAGGGCCGCACACATCACAGGCATCCAGCCCGACGCCATATGCGGTTTCACTTTTTTTGATAATAATGTAGCGTACATCCACCCCTTGGAGTGACTTGTAGACAAAACGGTGCAAGGTCCCATCTCCGACAACGGCAGTGGAATGGGCAATCTTGCCGTCCGCAACCGTCATTTCCAGCGGAGGAGAAAGCTCCACTTTTCGGGTGTCGAAATACATTCCCACGGTCATAGTCAGCAACCCGGCCAGCAGTGAGAGGATGGCCGTTTTGCTCCACCGCACACGCCTGCGCATGGCGCTGCGGGCCTTACGCCGCAGTGCCGGATTTTCACCCTCGGCCACGGTTTTGCTGCTGCGAAACCACAGGATGGCGGCTGTCAGGGCGGCTGTGCCGACAATCCCATAAAGAAGACAGGGGGCGCTGCTCAACAGAAAGATGATACAATCAAGTGCCCAGTCATAGCGTGGAATAAGGCCACGTCCCAGTAAAATCTGCCCCACCGTTATGATCTGGCTGATGCTGAAAGCCAAAAACGCCAGAGCAAAAAGCGGGAAAAGAAAATTCTCCGGCACATCCGAGCAAACCTGAAAAATGGAATACCCGGCCAACAGACAAAGCCCTATGCCGATCACATAGCCTGTGGCGATAAAGACGAATTCACTGCTTGCGACTTGCACTATTCCCACGGCAAAATGCGATGGGTAAATAAAAATGTCCGGCAGGTAAAAAGCTCCCCAGGAAACAAGGAGAATAAAGAAAGCAACCCTGAGAGGCAGTGAGGCGGCTTTTTCCGGGGCAAGGGAGCGCGTGGCGGCAAGCAGCACCGCCAGCGCTCCTCCCGACGCAAGAGCCACGCAGAGTACGATAAGATTGTAATATTCGCGTACAACGAACGCAGTTGTGAATTCGAGCAGAGCGAGTGCCGTCGCCGCAATGATGCCTGCAATCGCGCCGTGCCGGGCGGGCGAGCGCATCTCCAGAAGATCCCGTTGTGCGGCGTAGCCGAGCAGCATGCCCGTAAGCATGGACACAGCAAGCATTGTTCCGGTAACCAATACCCAAAAATGGAGCATAGCCCCTTCCCGGCTCTGGCTGCTGGCATAAAATATGCCGCGCGGCTCCCGCATGAGAACCCAACAACGAAAACTACAAACAGAAATCCATAATCAAATAACGGATACGCCAAATCTTCTGTGGCTGATTTAACTTACCAAGCGCGCGGAACCCATTTGAAATTCCAGCTTGCTTTCAGTGGCTCTTTCCAGAACCGCCCGCTCACGCCTGTTTTCTTGTCAACATGGAGCAGGTAGCTTTGCTTCTCGGGGTTATCAATAATGAAGGTAATTTTGTATTCTCCAGGCCCGTCAAGCTTGATATTATTGCCGTAATGCGGCCCGTCGCTGGCGCTCATGGGCATGAAACTGCCCTCAATGCCACTGGTCCCGCCTTTTTTTTCGATCAGGTATTTCACCGTCAGATAGGGCACGAAATCACCGGTGCCGTAGCCGAGACTGTTGCCTTCAACAGCGGTGATGTCGGCTTCCAGGTGCATGTCCGCTTTGGAAGCGGGCAGACCGCCAAGCCCGACCGGTTCCATGTCAACAGGCTGAAAGTAGACGCCCGCAACTTTTAAAGGGCCGACAAACTGCTCGTCACCCAGAGGAAATTCCTTAAAACCGGCGGACTCAGGGCCGGGCGCGGGAGGCGCCGCCATTGCGGTCGCTGCGAAAGCGCACACGGCAAGAGCCAGCAAAGCCGAATGGACAAGTTTACGCATGTGTTTGTTCATCATAACTGTTCCTTTTAAAGAGTGTATGTTCAGTATGCCGCCTTTTTAAGAGCAGCGCCTTTTCGCATATAAAAAAGAAATGAAGCGACAGCGAGAATGAGCAGAGCCGCTTGCGGCAACAGGGTTTCCATTGTGGGGTAGATGCCCAGGATATCCACAGTGGCGATGCCCGATACGTGCGTAACAGACACAATATCAGCCTCCTGCAGCTCTTTCACGCCGCCGCCAGCGAAACTGATGGACATGACGTACATGAGAATGCTGGTGCCGATGAAAAAAGGCCGCAAGGGAATACGCAGGCTCCCGAAACGAATCGCCGCAAAAAGAACGACAAGGCAAAGACAGGCAACGCCGAAACCGAACCAGAGCATGCCCATGTGCTCCTTGGTATCGGCCAAAAGAGCCTGGTAAAAGAGGATCGTTTCCGCTCCCTCCCGGAACACGGCCAAAAAGGCCGACGACGCCAGCGCGACAACGCTGCCGGTCGTTGCTGCGGCGGCAACCTTGTCTTTAATATAGTTCTTCCATGCCTCGCTCTCGGCCTTGGACACCATCCAGTTACTGACAAAAAACAACACCGCTACGGCCAGAAGCATGGTAAAACCTTCAAGCATCTCCTGACCGGCGCCGCTGATAGAGAACAACTTCTGCAAGGCAATGGCGAGAAGCGCGCTTGCAACGACGGCTGCCGCCGCGCTTCCATAGACCACCTTTGTCAGACTTTTGTTGCCGGAACGAATGAGGTAGGCAGCTATGGCCGCCACCACGAGAATAGCCTCAAATCCTTCACGGAGTAAAATCAGAAGAGAGGCGACAAAAACCCCCCAGCCGGTTTCTTGTTTACCGTCAAGTTGATCCGCATCCTCTTTCAACATTTTGATGAGGGTATCCAGACTGAGCCGCACGTCTCTGTTTGCGGCCTGTTCGGTCATCAGGCGCTTTACCTCGGCGAACCGATACTCCACTATGGATGCCCGCTTGCCTGAAACATACGACAGCACAGCGCGCTCCACGCCCAGTTTCTCATAAAAATCAAAGTAAGCCTTGTTTACCGTCTCCTTGCTCTGTTCAATATTCCCGGTCAGATAGATGTCATAGGATGAGTTGAGAATCACGGTCATCTCGGCCACGATTGCGTTCCAGGTACTATATTGCGTGGCAGATGCCGCATTCGGCCAAGACAGGCCGAACAACAAAAGGGAGACTATTAAAAAAAACCGTTTTTTCATGATGACGTCCTTCGTCGTCCGCCTGTTGCCGTTGATTCGGCAGATGGGTGATCCCCGCAGGGAATTACTTCGGGCAGTTTGTGTATATTGAAATTGAAATTTATTGTCAACAAAATTTACACATAAATGAGGATATCGAAATACAGCAAATTTTGTCACCATGATTTACCTGATAGCGGCACCAATGATGGACTTGCTGTGTCCATCAATTCCATTGTAAACATTAAAGATACAAAAGAGCTGTTATGCACCGATGCTAAATTGCGTAATCCTGCAACCATCCACTTGTACCGAACGTTATTTTCGGGCTAACGGCGCATATAAGAAACTGGTTTTGCCCATATCCGGCAGACTTGATAACAAGGAGATTGAAAGACATTAAGGCGGCAGGGCACCAAGATTGTGCTGTGGGACTTGACAGGTGGGGCATATAAGAAAGCTGGGGGTTTTAAGCCTCCCAAAATGGGACAATAAAATCCGCAAAAGGGGCTAACATGGATGTAACTTTTTCATCGCTGCCCACAGTCGCACGTACTCTATGGTCGAAAAGTTCCGACGAGGGGGGGCATGGACTGCTCGCTCATTGGTTGGATGTGGCGGCTGTTGCGGAAACCTTGCTGAAGACAGAACCTGCGGCGACACGCCAGTGGGCGGGAGAAGCGTTCGGGCTGACAACGGAACAGGTTGTTCGTTGGTTGGCCGCATTGGCTGGGTTGCATGATTTCGGCAAAGCGATTCCCGGTTTCCAGGCCAAGTGGCCGGAAGGCAAGGCAGCAGATGAAAACGCAGGCCTGAGTTTCTCAGTCTCTGCATGCAATGTGGATCGGCATGACTTGGCGACAGCCTTTTTGTTGGGGCAAGCTTTGGCGCAACGGCAAGTGGCTGACCATTCGTGGATTGGGCATGTCGTACAAGCGGTGGGCGCGCATCATGGTTTTCCGTTTCAAAGTAGCGAAATCAATCAAGGCAAACCTAAAAACGAACCTCCAGCATGGGGCGAAGCGCGACGAACACTTTTGGAAGCCTATTTGCAGACGCTTGCACCACAAGGCAGACCGGACAAAGAAGAACTGAGTCTGAGTGCCGTCAATTGGCTGGCCGGATTAACCAGTACTGCTGACTGGATTGCCTCCAATACGGAATGGTTTGCCTTGGGACAACGCGGGCATGACGATTTGCAGGACTATTACGCGGATGCACGTCGCCTGGCAGTCATTGCTCTGCAAAATATCGGCTGGCGGCCTTGGCAAGCCCTGCTGATGCAGGGGACAGCCGTAACCGATATCTTGCTGGCTCGCATTGTCGGAAAAAAGGAATTGAAAGCACGCCCTTTGCAGGATGCCGGGGACAGATTATTACGGGACGTTCACGGGCCTGCGCTGTTGCTGGTGGAAGCGCCGATGGGCGAGGGTAAAACGGAATTAGCCTTTCTGGCGCATCTGCGGATGCAGGATGCCAACGGGCATCGCGGCCTGTACGTGGCACTGCCGACGCAGGCGACCAGCAACGCGCTTTTCAATCGGACACTTACATTCCTGAACGGATTCGTCCAAGGTCATGTCGATGCGCAACTGGTGCATGGCGGTGCAGCGATGAATTCAGATGTACAGCATTTGCGCGGCATTAATCATGATCCTCATGAAAGCGTTTCTGCTTCGGCCTGGTTCGCGCAGCGTCGGCGACCTTTGCTGTCTCCTTATGGTGTGGGGACGGTGGATCAGGCGATTCTGGCTGTGCTGAACGTCAAGCACCATTTCGTCCGGCTGTGGGGGTTGGGTAACAGGGTGGTGGTGCTTGATGAAGTACACGCCTATGACACCTATACCTCCGGGCTGATTGAAATGTTGTTGCGCTGGCTGAAGGCTCTAGGGTGTTCAGTTGTGCTGATGAGTGCCACTTTACCCAAGACTCGGCGCGATGCACTGATCGCCGCCTGGGGATTACAAACCGACAGCGTGCCTGAACTGGCCTATCCACGGTTATTGCTGGTAGATGACAAGCCCGTTCGCGGCGAGCACTTTGACGCACGTCACTTGCCGCTGATTTATCTGCATAGATTGGCGGAAAGTCTGGAAGCCTTGGCCGACAAGGCAGTGGAACTCTCCACGCAGGGAGGTTGTGGTGTAGTGATCGTCAATACCGTCGATCGGGCGCAAAAGCTCTATTCCATGCTGCGCGAACGCCTTGGGGAAGAAGGGCTGTTGCAGTTGTTTCATGCGCGTTTTCCAATGGATGAACGCGCTGCTCTTGAAAATCGGGTCTTGCGTACCTTCGGTGTAGACGGCGAGCGTCCGGCGCGGGCTTTGTTGATTGCCACGCAGGTTGTGGAACAATCGCTGGACATTGATTTCGATTTCATGCTCTCGGATCTCGCTCCGGCGGATTTGCTCCTGCAACGTGCCGGTCGTCTGCATCGGCATCAACGCGTGCGTCCCCCCGCGCATACGGAGGCGCGCCTGTTCGTCGCTGGATTGCAACCTGAACGCCTGCCGGAGCTCAAGGAAACCGGATGGGAATTCGTTTACGATGCCTACATATTGGGGCGTACTTGGGCGTTGTTTGGGCAGGAAACAGTACTCAATCTGCCGGAAGACATCGACCGTCTGGTACAGGCGGTGTATGGCGATGATTCTTTGCCCGAAATGTTGGAAAACAAGGCTCGTGAGTTTATCGAAGGTGAATCCTATGGCGAGTATTTGGCAAGATTACAAACAGAGCGGCAGTACGCTGCAAACGTCGTCATCGACCTGGCGGCAGAACCGCAGAACGCCTATGCCGGGAAAAAACGTGGGCATGAAGAAGGCGAAGGACTTGGACTGGAGAACAAAACCCGGTTGGGACGCGAGTCGATTACCTTGATTCCGTTTGATGTAGATGATGCTGGCGTTAAACCTAATGAGCCTCTGGATGACATACACGCAAGAAAATTATATGATTGCCAAATCAAGGTTTCCAAGTTGGCAGTTGTTCGGCATTTCAAGGCAGAAGAGTTGCCCATAGCCTTTCAGGAGAATGCTTTGTTGAAATATGCTTACCCATTACCGTTGCAGCAGGGCCGATACGAAAAGGACGGCCTGTATTTGCGTCTGGATAAAGTCCTGGGACTGGTCTACGAATCGACAAGCAAAGCGCAACGGGAACCGGGATGAGAGAGAAGGCATTTAATCTGCTGGATGAGCCTTGGTTGCCCGCTTGCTTCGCAGATGGGGGCGTTGCGGAGCTGGGGCTGCTGGAAATTTTCCGGCGCAGTGACGAGATTGGGGCATTGGCGGAAACTGCCCCGCCCAGTCTGGTGGCGGAATATCGCCTGTTATTGGCGATTACCCATCGCGCACTGGTGAGCGTGGGCACATGGAAGGACAAGGATCGCGCTTGCTGGTTCAGGAAAGGGCTGCCGGTTGAGGATATCTGCGCGTATTTGGAAAGGTGGCGCGAACGCTTCTGGCTGTTTCATCCGGAAGCGCCGTTCATGCAGGTGGCTGCCTTGGCGGACTGCGATGAAACAAAAAAAACATATCCATCAAGTACAATTTCTCTTGAACAGTTTTATTGTGGCGGAATGTTTAATCAAGAGGTTTACAACGATAGTGCGTGGGCTCCTTCGGTTGTTATCCGCTCACTGCTTGGCTATCTCCAGTTTGTACCGGGCGGTTTCTTCCTGGGGAAAAAGTTAAGAAAAGGTGGATCAGAAAAAGCAGGTGCGTTGCTCAACACAGCAGCTGTTCTGCCAATTGGGGAAAATCTGGCGCAAACCCTGTGCCTATGTCTTCATCCCGCTCCAACAGGGAATGCTGTTGAGCCAGATTTACCTGCGTGGGAGAAGCCGCAGCTCACGATTGATCAATTGCGAGCAGATCCCTTACCGGCGACAGGCTCTAACGATCGCTATACCCGGCAGAGTCGTGCCGTGTTGCTGCTACGCGAGAACGAATCCTCTGTTTGCGTCCGCAGGCTGCATTTTTCGGCAGGGCAGGCTTTGGGCGATGACCCCAATGCTCCCGATCCGATGGCAAGTTTTCGTCCAGGAAAAGGCAGAGCAGGGAAAGACATACTTGTGCGTCTTCGCTTCTCAGAGGGTCGTGCTTTTTGGCGTGATTTGCCTGCTTTAGTCCCGAATCCCGCCAATACCAGTCTACCCGCTGCGGTATTGAGCCATGCAGCATCTCTGCATCAGGAAATCAATTTTGACGTTGTCTATCAGCCTGTATTGGTGGCAGGCTTGACGAGTGAGAAAGCCAAATTGGAGCGCTGGCGTGCCGAGCAAATCACTTTGCCTGCTGCATTTTTGGCGGATGTCGATAAAGCTGCGTATTTGCGGGAACAGGTCGCGTTTGCCGAAAATTTGTTCGACAAGATACGTACCTTGGCAGCAAAAATGCTGGCGGAAACCCTCCCGCGCAGCAAAGATACCAAGAATCGCGCCGGCAGCACACTGAAGAACGGTCCATTTGTTGCAACTTACTTTGCCCAAGCCGAACGCCTCTTGCCCAAACTGATGAAGGACATCGGCATTGATCCTGAACAGGCGGGCGTTCTCTGGCGAGAAAATCTTCGAGAGGCGGCAGAAAGTGCCTGGCAGCAGGTTTTGACCAGCATGGGTACATCCATCCGTGCCTTGCGTGCCGATGCCAAATACCGGCCGTGTTTTAATGGCTTATTGAACCGTAAAGTTCCAAAAAACGACGTGACTATCAATGAGGTTTGATGTGAGTAAACATGACGAAAAATTCATCGCGCATCTGAAATCGCTGAAAGAGCGTGACCGGGGTGCGCTGGCAACCTTGCGCCACAGTCTCGCGTTTGCTCCGGGAACTTACCCTCAAGCCTTTCCCTATGTCGAGCGTTTCGCGGGGGTTGACTCGCATGAGCGCGACGCACGCCGTCTGGCGCTCTACGCAGTAGCGGGTTTATTTGCCCGTCATCCTGCGCAGGCGAGTGCAAGTTTTGCCACGGCGTTTGGCGAATTGATGCGTCGTCGGGGAAGTGCCAGTATTGAGAAACGTTTCCTAGCTCTTCTGGGGGCGGATGCTGAAAACGTGTTCGAGTACCTCAAACAGGCCATCAGCCTGCTTGCGGCGGACGGCCCGGGTTGCAATTACGCGCAATTGCTGAACGATTTGTCCAGCTGGCTGAACCCGAATCTGCATGAACAACGCGACCGCCTGCGGCAACGCTGGGCGCGTGATTTCTACCGCGCCCTGCGATCCGTATCCGAAACCGAAAATACCCTGACCGAATAAAGGAGCGTTCCATGTCTGCTTTTCTTGAATTCCATATCGTCCAGAATTTCGCACCCTCCAACCTCAATCGTGATGATACTGGCTCTCCCAAAGATGCCTTCTTTGGTGGGCACCGTCGGGCGCGGGTGAGCAGCCAGTGCCTGAAAAAATCGGTCCGAGATTACTTCAAGACTTCTGGTCTGGTTGAGAACAATAATTTGGGGGTACGTACCCAGCATCTCGACCGAGTCCTTAAAGATGCGTTGGATGGGATTGGCGTAAAGAATACATCCTTCTTCAATGAATTTGTGAAGCTGGCACTAAAAAAGAACGATGCCGATGAGGAAAGGATAACAAGTGGGAGTAATTCCAAAAATAAGCTTGCTTCCCTGCTCTTTATCTCTGCGACGGAAATTGAAAAACTTATCGAATTGATCAATGTGCACAAGGGAATACTACTTAATTTGGCTGAGAAGACAAAATTGAAGCAAAAAGAGATTCCTGAGAACTTTAAAAAAGAATTGAAAGAATTGTTGCGTCATAGCAAGGCCGTTGACGTCGCCCTGTTCGGGCGAATGCTGGCCGACTTCCCGAAAGCCAATCAGGATGCAGCTTTTCAGGTGGCGCACGCCATCAGTACCCACCGCGTCGAACGGGAGTTTGACTACTTTACTGCCGTCGATGACAAAAGCACAGAAGAGGAAACAGGCGCTGGCATGATCGGGCAGGTCGAGTTCAATTCCGCTACTTTTTATCGCTACGCCGTGTTAGACGTGCAAAAACTCCTTGTTAACCTGCAAGGTGATAAGGAACTTACCCTTTCGGCAGTTACCGCTTTGACAGAATCGCTGGTTCGGGCGATTCCCACAGGCAAGCAAAATAGCTTTGCCGCCCATAATGCGCCCGAATTTGTTGGCATCAGCCTGCGGCATGCTGCTCCTCTCAGTCTGGCCAATGCGTTTGAGAAGCCGGTGACTCCGCGTGTGGATCGAGAGTTGACTGTGCAGTCGGTGGAAAAGCTGGCGGACTATAACAACAAATTGTCAGCAGTGTATGGTGACGACAAAGATCGCTGGGAGGTGCTGGATTTGACTGAAGGTGGGGTGTGGCCTAAAGGCAATGGCAAGAATAAAGCGAAGAACCTGAAAGAACTGGCAAGCAAAGCGCGGGAATTGGCCGAAACCGTGTTGGGAGTCTGAACATGAGCACCTTGCTCATGCGACTTGCCGGGCCAATGCAGTCTTGGGGCACGACCAGCCGCTTTGACGAGCGCGACACACAACTGGAACCGTCCAAATCTGGCGTGTTCGGTCTGGTATGCGCCGCTTTGGGGCGTGATCGTCACGAACCCGTCAATGACCTCGCAGCCCTAAAAATGGGAGTGCGGGTGGAACGCGAAGGCGTACCGATGCGGGATTATCAGACCGCAACCGGCGTGGTGAGTGCTGCTGGCGAAGTCAATCTGAAACGTACTGTAGTTAGTCCGCGTTTCTTTCTTTCGGATGCGGTTTTTCTGGTCGGTCTGGAAGGCACTCGCGCCATGCTGGAAAAGATTCATCTGGCGTTGCAAACGCCTGTTTGGCCGCTGGCTTTGGGGCGCAAAAGTTTTGCGCCATCGTTGCCAGTTTATTTGCCCGATGGCCTCGTTGACTTGGCGCTGGAAGACGCCTTGCGTAGTTGGCCTTGCCTGGTGCCCTGGGTGGCCGGTAAGACTACCCAAACGCGGCTCATAGTGGAAGATCTTCACGAAGGCGTTGTGCGGATGGATCAACCGATAGCCCTTTTTGCCGAACGGCGCTTTGGGCCGCGTTTTGTCAAAACACTTCCATTCATTTTCCCCGCAGGAGGTGTGCATGTATCTGACCCGACTGCGGCTTGACCCGCGTTCCGCCCAGGTACGGCGAGATCTGGCCAATCCCTATGACATGCACCGCACATTGGTGCGCGCTTTTGTCGCAGATGAAACCGCAACGCCGCCACGTTTTCTCTGGCGTATTGAGCCGTCTGCTGATTGGGCAATGCCGGTCGTATTGGTGCAATCCGACCATGCGGGGGACTGGTCGATATTTTCAAAGTTGCCGAATTACCTGAAACAGTGGGTGGAGACCAAGTTCGTCGATCTGGAAGCCTTGTTGCAAAAAGGCTCGCGTTATCGTTTCCGCCTTATCGCCAATCCGACGGTAAAGAAGGATGGCAAACGCCACGGTTTAGCCTCAGAGAAAGCGCAGCTTGACTGGCTGGCCCGGCAAGGTAGAAAATATGGTTTTATGCTGGTTGGAGTACTGGTTGCCGGGAGCCACATCATCAAAGGGCAAAAGGATAGGCAATCTCCAATTCATCTGCAACAGGTGCACTATGAAGGGCTGTTACAACTAGAAAATGCCGCCACCCTGAATCAAGCCATATCGACGGGTATCGGCCCCGGAAAATCCTTTGGCTGCGGCTTGTTGAGTGTGGCGCGCACTTCCTAGGAGGGACGCCTCGTCCTATTATATCATGTCTGACGCATTCAAGCTGGAGAAATCTTTGTTGGGAGCAGATTCCTGATGCTCCCGCCTTTGAAGCCCATTCCGATAAAAGAGCGTCTTTCCATCGTCTATATCGAAAAAGGTGAAATCGACGTAGTGGATGGTGCCTTTGTGGTGGTCGACCAGCAGGGCTATCGCGTACGTCCCGTCCTGACGCATATTCCCGTGGGCGGTGTGGCCTGCATTATGCTGGAACCTGGAACCAGAGTTTCCCACATGGCTGCCGCTCTTGCCGCGAGGGTGGGGACTTTGCTGGTTTGGGTTGGCGAAGCGGGCGTGCGGCTTTATTCCGCCGGACAACCCGGCGGGGCGCGTGCCGATCGGTTGCTCTATCAGGCTAAACTTGCGCTTGATGAAATGTTGCGTCTCAAGGTGGTACGCAAAATGTATGCTGTTCGATTTGGAGAAGCACCGCCAGCCCGGCGTAGCGTGGAACAGCTACGAGGTATTGAGGGCGCGCGAGTGCGCAAGACCTACCAATTGCTCGCGCAGCAGTATGGTGTGCCCTGGAAGAGGAGGGATTACAACCCGGACAATTGGGATGTATCCGATGTGCCCAATCGCTGTCTTTCTTCCGCAACTGCTGCGCTGTATGGCGTGACTGAGGCAGCGGTTCTGGCAGCGGGGTATGCGCCTGCAATCGGATTTATTCATACCGGCAAGCCTCTTTCTTTTGTTTACGACATTGCCGATCTGTACAAATTTGAAACAGTTGTACCAGTTGCATTCAAAACCGCTGTCAGTGGTGTATTTAACCCGGAAAGGGCTGTACGGCTGGCGTGCAGGGATGTATTCCGGCAAACAAAATTGCTGGAACGAATCATCCCGGATATTGAGGATGTATTGGCAGCTGGTGAGATTCCCCGTCCTGAAGCGCCGTCGGATGCGGTTGGTCCTGCGTTTCCGGAAGCAAAAGGAATTGGCGATGTTGGTCATCGTTCTTGAGAATGCCCCGCCTCGGTTGCGTGGACGTCTGGCAGTCTGGTTATTGGAAATCCGTGCTGGAGTTTATGTTGGCAATTATTCCAGAAAAGTGCGGGAGTACATTTGGTCACAAGTGGAGGCTGACATCGAAAATGGTAATGCTGTCATCGCCTGGCGTACCAACAATGAGATGGGGTTTGAATTTCAGACCTTGGGTGCCAACCGCCGTTTGCCAGCAGATTGGGATGGTGTACGCTTGGTGAGTTTTTTCCCTGAAGCGGGGGAGATTGATCTTTAACAAAATGGAATATTGAAGCACTATTTGCTACACTGTTTTTTTGTGGTAGTATTTTTATTTCTGAAATTGCCATGTTTTTTCATGGAGATGTAGGAAGAGTATTCCCCACACGCGTGGGGATGAACCGAGATTTCGAGTGCGCAGACTGGCGAAAAAAATCGTATTCCCCACACGCGTGGGGATGAACCGTTTAACAGGATGAGGGATAATGCCGGACTATCGTATTCCCCACACGCGTGGGGATGAACCGACGACGTAGACGCCCGATAAAGCATATCCGCCGTATTCCCCACACGCGTGGGGATGAACCGACGACGTAGACGCCCGATAAAGCATATCCGCCGTATTCCCCACACGCGTGGGGATGAACCGTATGGCTTTAGCCTGCCGCCAGCTTTCCAATGCGTATTCCCCACACGCGTGGGGATGAACCGGGGAGTAACTGCCTGTTCAGAATTCAGACCCAGGTATTCCCCACACGCGTGGGGATGAACCGTATTGTCCTTTAACGAAATTTGGGCAGGACATGTATTCCCCACACGCGTGGGGATGAACCAGAGGAAATTGAGGCGGGTTTACAGCGTGATTTTGCGTATTCCCCACACGCGTGGGGATGAACCGGTCGAATATCCCCGTCCAGCCGTTGCTGACAGACGTATTCCCCACACGCGTGGGGATGAACCGCCCGGGATTTTGGGCAAAACAAAACAGGTGACGTATTCCCCACACGCGTGGGGATGAACCGAACTCCCGTATTTGTGCCTCTTTTTTATTCACGTATTCCCCACACGCGTGGGGATGAACCGTAGAAAGGCTAAACAAAGACAAAGAAGCGGGAGTATTCCCCACACGCGTGGGGATGAACCGCCGGAGCAGGCCCCGGCCCGGGTCCTGACCCAGTATTCCCCACACGCGTGGGGATGAACCAAGATTGGCAGTTCATCTGGACAGCATTGATTTTTTAAATATTCTTTTCTGTGAATTCAAATAGATAATACGCAACAACAAACTCTGCGCCAGAGTTTGTTGCCGATAACTGTGCCGCCACGAAGCGACGGCACATGAAACATGCTGATTTTACATGTGAAGCGTTTGCCCAAGCGTGCTGACAAAGCCGTCCAGATCCGTCTCTTCAATGACAAGGGGCGGCAGCAGGCGCAATATATTGCCGTGGCTCAAGTTGCAGATATAGCCCCGCCTGAGCAGAGCCTCCCATACTTTCTGGCCGTTTTCGACAAGCTCAATGCCGATCATCAGTCCCAGACAGCGCACGTCGCGGATTTTGTCCGGCATGTTTCGGCGTAGCGATTCAAGCTGTTTTTTGACGCGTTCGCCGAGCGCGGCGGCGCGGTCTGCCATACGGTCGCGCAGCATGATCTCCACGGTTTTGGCGGCTACAGCCGAGGTCAGAGCTCCGCCGCCGAAGGTTGTGGCGTGGCTGCCGGGTTCAAAGCCTTCGGCCGCTTCGTCTGTGGTCA
>JAISKZ010000005.1 GCA_031260725.1 Desulfovibrio sp.
AAAAAAGCCTTCTAAGTGAATCGGATGACAATGTGCATAAGCCCACTCAACGCGTGCTCTCTATTTTGGAAGAACTGGCCAAAAATATGGAGGGAATTACGCTTACACATCTGGCGCAAAAAATAGGCAGCAACAAGGGCACGATATTTCCCATACTCAGTACCTTGCAGAGCACCGGGTATGCCAGACGTGACAAGTTAACCAACCTTTACCGGCTTGGCCGTTCTTTGTTTATTCTTTCGGAAAGTATGCGCAGCCAGGACACGCTTTTTGGTTATGTTTACACCTGCATGTGTGAAGTGGTGGAAAGCTGTGCAGAAATTTGTCAGATGGGTGTTCTTTCCGGGCGGGAAGTACTTTATATTGCCAAAGTTGATTCGCGTGAACCTATCCAGATTGTTTCACATGCAGGTTCAAGGCTTCCGGCCCAATCAACTGCTTTGGGCAAATCCCTGCTTTGCGAATACAGCCGGGAAGAGCTGGAAAGCCTGTTTGCCCCGGCACCAGCAGAAAAAGACTGCGCTGACCTCAATATAGAAAAGCTCTACAAAGAGCTGCAAGAAATTAAATATGGCGCGCTGGCTACAGATTTTGGAGAAATCAACGAACATTTGCATTGCTTCGCGCTGCCGGTGAGATATAATACTGCTATAGACTGTGCTGTAAGTGTTTCCCTGCCGTCTTTCCGTTCAACTTCGGAAAAACTGAGGCTCATTGAAGAAGCATTACGAACGGCGTGCGGAAAACTCGAAAGTTTTATGAATAACCATCATCTTAGTTTCAAGGCAGGATAATTGACGCGCCAGATGGGGATTATGTTAGGGCAATGGTGAACGGGAAAATACATAATAAACGTAACGAAAGCCACAATCTTTGATCCATCGTCTGACCCGGAACGGAGGGCTGCTTGTGAATATTCTTGTAACACCCCGGTCTTTCGGCAAAAATAATCCTGAACTTTTTGACGCCCTGCGCGAGGCCGGGCTGAACGTCATGCGCAATGATTCCGGCGGGATTTTTTCCGCCGCGCAAATGAAGGAAAAACTCGCTTCGTGCGAGGGCGTGATACTGGGGGTTGACCCTATGAACGCCGAGGTTCTGGCGGCCGCGCCGCGCGTGCGCGCTATCGCAAAATACGGTGTCGGCATGGATAATATTGATCTTGCCGTCTGCAAAGAGCGTGGCATTGCGGTTTCACGCACTGTCGGGGCCAACAGCAATGCCGTGGCGGACTACGCCTTCACGCTCATGCTGGCCGTTGCCCGCAAGGCGGCGCTGATTGACCGGCGTTGCCGCGCAAAAGACTGGAGCAAGATCACAAGCATTGACGTGTACGGAAAAACTTTGGGCATTATCGGGCTTGGCGCTGTGGGCAAATGTGTGGCAAGGCGCGCGCGGGGTTTTGACATGCGCGTACTGGCCCACGACATTGCCTTTGATGATGTCCGTGCCCGTGAAGCGGGCGTAGAGCGCGCCGATGTGGATCGCATCTGCCGCGAGGCCGATTTCATCAGCTTGCATACGGTGCTGAACGATGCAACCCGCAATCTGATCAACGCGGATCGCCTTGCTGCAATGAAAAAAACGGCTGTTCTCGTCAATACGGCGCGCGGCGGCCTGATTGACGAAGCCGCGCTGTTCGCGGCCCTGCGGGAAGGCCGTCTCTACGGGGCAGGCCTGGACGTTTTTGAAGAGGAACCCCCGGCCGATCCGGTCTGGTACGGACTTGATAACGTGGTCATGGGCTCGCACTGCTCTTCGTCAACAAACGGGGCAACGGAAACAATGGGCCGCATGGCGGTGGAGAATCTGTTGCGGGACCTGGGCATACAGTAAAATTTGTTATTTTTCGCGGTCCAGCACGCGCAGGGCAATGGCTTCGGCCAGATGTTCCGTGCTGATGGCTCGGGCGCGCGCCAAATCCGCAACGGTTCTTGCAAGACGCAGCACGCGGGTGTAGGCCCGTGCGGAAAGCCCCAGACGTTTCACGGCCGCCCGCATGAGCGTGTGACCGGCCGCCTCAAGCGCGCAGTGACGCTCCAGAAGGCTGCCGAACAATTCCGCGTTGCAGTGTATTGACTGGCCCGCAAAACGTTCCTGCTGCAAGATTCGCGCGGCCAGCACCCGGTCGCGCATTTCGTCCGAGGTGCCGCTGCCTTTTGTGTCGCGCAGGTCATCATAGGGCACGGCCGGCACCTCCACATGCACGTCAATGCGGTCGAGCAGCGGCCCGGAGAGCCGGGCGCGGTAACGGGCTAACTGATCTGGTCTGCAAACGCACGCATGATCCGTATCTCCATAATAGCCGCAGGGGCAGGGGTTCATTGCCGCCACCAGCATACAGGCCGCGGGATAAGTGACGCTCTGGGCGACACGGGCAATGCTTACCACGCCGTCTTCCAGGGGCTGGCGCAGCACTTCCAGTGCGGACTTGCGGTATTCCGGCAGTTCATCCAGAAAAAGCACGCCGCGGTGCGCCAGCGAGACTTCTCCTGGGCGGGGGGTTGCGCCGCCGCCTACAAGCGCCACGTCCGAAATAGTGTGGTGCGGCGAACGGAATGGCCGTGTGGTCATAAGCCCGGTGTCGGGCGGCAATTTACCCGCCACGCTGTAGATTTTGGTGACTTCCAGGGCTTCTTCAAAACCGAGGGGAGGCAAAATGGTGGGCAGTCGTTGAGCCAGCATGGTTTTGCCGCTGCCCGGCGGCCCCAGCATAAGTACGTTGTGCCCGCCGGCGGCGGCAATCTCCAGAGCGCGTTTTGTGCTCTGCTGGCCTTTGACGTCACGGAAATCAAGCCCATAAGCCCGCAGTGCCGGGCTTTGCGGCGTCAACGGGGCAATGGCGTCAAGCTTCTCTTCACCGGCCAGAAAAGCGGCGCATTGGGCCAGATTTCGCGGGGCAAACACGTTAAGCCCGCGTGTTACGGCGGCTTCAGCCGCGTTGCCAGGTGGCACGATCAGCCCTGCCGCGCCTTTTTCTCTGGCCAGAATGGCCAGGGGAAGCACGCCGCTGACGGCTTTGATCTCGCCGGTGAGCGAGAGTTCGCCGGTTAAAAAAAGATTTTCCAGTTTGTTCAGGGGGATCAGACCGGCGGCGGCCAGCAGACCGACAGCCAGGGGAAGGTCGTAGCTCGCTCCCGCCTTGCGGCGGCCTGCCGGAGCCAGATTGACGGTGATACGCGCCGCCGGCAGACGAAAGTTGCAGGCCCGGAGCGCCGCGAACACGCGATCCTTGGCTTCGCGCACGGCTGCTTCGGCAAGGCCTACCAGCGTAAAGCCCGGCAGTCCTTGGCGGACGAAGTCTACCTCCACTTCCACAGGAAAGGCATCCACGCCTTCCAGACCGCCGCTCAAAAGGCGTGTCACCATATAGTGCCCAATCCGTAAAAATAACGAACAGTCAATTGCTTTTTCTCATAAAAATATTTGCAGCCGCTTCATTTCAGCACAGATTCCGCTTACTCGATGTGTTTGCCCAGTCTGCTGAAGCGTATGTTGCTGAAGCTTTCCCATGACCAGTAAATGCGCCATGCCTTGGCCCGTATAGCGCTGCGGTCAACAAAGCCCCAAAAACGGGAGTCGAGTGAATTGTCGCGGTTGTCGCCCATGACAAAATATTTGCCCGGCGGCACTGTTACAGGACCGAAATTATCCCGTCTAGGTTCAATACGGTTCGGGCTGGTGAAACGGATATAGCTTTCCTGGACAGCCTGTTCATTACGGTAAAGCTGTTTGTTGCGCACGGCGATAACGTCGCCGGGCAGGCCGACGATGCGTTTGATGTAATCCACGCTCGGGTCATTTGGATATTCAAAAATGACGATGTCGCCTCTGGCCGGATCTTCGCCATTGTAGATGTAGCTGTTGGTAAAGGGGAATTTGATTCCGTAGGTGAATTTGCCGGCCAGCAGGTGATCGCCGACGAGCAGTGTTTCCATCATGGATTCCGAGGGAATTTTGAAAGCCTGAACCACAAATGTGCGGATTACCATGGCGAGAATGAGCGCCACAAGAAGGGCTTCGCCGTATTCGCGCCAGAGGGGTTTTGATTTTTTTTTCGACAGGTTGAATGACATGTATACTTCCTTTTGTCAGTTTTCTGGCAATCGCAACACAGGTGTGCATGGTAAATTTGTGACGATTGCGTCGACTGTGCACGCGGATAGCGCAAAAGCAGCAGCAGTATGCCGCGATGCGCCGGTAAAGGCAAGGCGCGGAAATTGTACGCAATGTCATTCGCCCTGCGGCACTCACCTCGCGTGAGCGCCGGCGCCGCGGCTTCCCACGCCTACGCCGATAACGGTCTGACCTCTGGCCTGGACATCAATATGACTGGCGCAGCCGGTGGTCAATATGGCCGCAAGGCACAGGCACAGGACAAAAAAACGTAACGTGGCGCGATGCTGTTGAAAAATGGCTGTGCGCCTGTTACGAAGCATGGTTCACCCCCGCGGGTTTTCCTGTGAAATTTTTGCGCCGGGCGCCACGTCGCTGGTGACCCAGACATTGCCGCCGATCACAGCGCCGCGGCCTATTGTGACTCTGCCGAGTATGGTGGCCCCGGAGTAGACTGTGACGTTGTCTTCCAGTATCGGGTGTCTCGCTATGCCCTTTATCAGACTGCCGTCTGAATTTTTTGCAAAAAAATGCGCGCCCAGCGTCACGCCCTGATACAAGCGGCAGCTGTGTCCCAGTATGCAGGTTTCCCCGATGACAACGCCCGTGCCGTGGTCAATAAAAAAGTCTTCGCCGATCGTCGCGCCGGGGTGTATGTCAATGCCCGTGTGCGCATGTGCTATTTCGGAAATTATGCGTGGTATCACCGGTACGCTGAGTTTGTGGAGCGCGTGGGCAATGCGGTGGTGCAGCATGGCACGCATGGAGGGGTAGCAGAAAATGGTTTCCCCTGGGCTTGTGGCGGCGGGGTCGCCTTCATAGGCGGCCTTGGCGTCGCCTGCCAGCAGCCTGCGGATTTCGGGCAACATATCCATAAACGCCAATGCCGCGTTTTTGCTTGCTGATTCGCGGGCCGCGCAGGACAGGGTGGGCTTTTCACAGACAAAGCAGAACCCGCGCAGAATCTGTTCGCTCAACTTGAGGTAGATAGAGTCCAGGTTGGCGGCAAGGTGGCAGCGCATGGATTCGCGCCGTACGCGGGCCTGACCGAAATAACCGGGGAATATGGCGGCGCAGAGCCTGTCCAGTATTTCCCTGAGTTCATCAATAGAGGGCATGGCGGCACCTTCCGCCGGGTTGTGCCACACCTCGTTGAGCGATGACGGGTGGCACAGACGCTCCACAATGTTGTTCAGCTGCGGCATGCATGCGGTTTGCAGATCATTGGTGTTCATTGGAAATACATCCTGAAGGAAATATGTCGCGAAACTGAGCAAGATAGCACCAGTCGTCGCCGCTCCAAGGCGGAAGCATCGTTTCTCCGGCGGCAGTGCGGCGGGAGGTCAGGCAAGCGGCGCCATGCCCAGACCCGTCTCCACCGGCAGGCCGCACATCAGGTTCGCGTTGGCAATCGCCTGTCCCGAGGCGCCGCGGCAAAGATTGTCAATAGCCGAGAGTATGATCAGCCGCCCGGTGCGCGGATCAGTCACCACGGCAATGTCACAGAACATGCCGCCGCGCACATAACGCGTTTCTGGAAGGCTGCCCTGGGGCAGCACGCGAACCCAGCGGCTGTCCTTCCATGTCCGGCAAAAGGCCGTGTGCACGCTGTCGGGCTGTATGTGCGGATTTTTGAGTTTTGTGTATATTGTGGAAAGTATGCCCCTGTTCATGGGCAAAATGTGCGCATTGAAAGAAAGCCGCACCTTGCGGCCGGCAAGGCCTGAGATTTCCTGTTCTATTTCAGGAGTATGGCGGTGTCTCGGGATATTGTAGGCGCGAAAGGTATCTGACACCTCGCAGAAGAGCGTCTGCACGGCGGCTTTGCGCCCCGCGCCGGAGGCGCCGGATTTGGCGTCAATAACAATGTCGTCGGCATGAATCAGGTCATGGCGGCAGGCCGCGCAAATGCCCAGAATGACGGAAGTCGGGTAGCAGCCGGGGTTGGCGACAAGCCGCGCGCCGGCAATTCTTTCGGCGTAAAGCTCAGGGATGCCGTAGACAGCCTCGTCCAGCAGATCTTTCTCAGTGTGCTTATGGCTGTACCATTCTTCATAGGTCTGCGCGTTGTGCAGGCGAAAATCCGCTGAAAAGTCCACCACCTTGACGCCGTGTTTCAGCAGCGGCGCGGCCATGCCCATGGCCGTTCCAGCGGGTACAGCCAGGAAAACAAGATCACAGATTTCAGCGGCCTTGCGGGAGGCAAAGGCGCTGATTTCAACATCCGCGCCGGGGAGTTTTTCCAGAAAAGGATAAATTTCACCCAGACGCTTGCCCGCCTCAGCCCGTGAACAGGCCATGACAAGCCGCATGGCGGGATGCTCGACCAGAAGCCGCGCCAATTCCATTCCGGCGTAACCGGTAATGCCCACAAGTCCCACACGGCACGTTTTCATGAGCGGCATCCGTCTTCGGGAGAGCATTTTTCGCCGTTCTCTCCGCATCTGAGCACATATTTCATGTGCAGTTCATACAAAATGCCGTCAATCAGGCGGCGTTCCTGATCATCAAGACCGCCTCGCGTTTTTTGGGCCAGCATTTCGAGCACGTCAATGCTGTGCCGGGCCAGCAGCAGATTTTGTTCCGTGCGGCCGCTTTCGGGGAACGGCACTTCCCCGAGCTGCGCCAGAGCGGTGGATCCCAGAGAAAGAATAAAGGTGGAAAATGTGACTTCAGGCAGAGGAGGTTGCCCGGCAGAGCGGCCGTCGCTGTTGTTGTGGTCCATGTGTTCGCCTTCCTGTGAGGATGGTCTGTGTTTTGTGCTTACAGCAAAAACGCCGCGGCAGGGGCTGTGCTTAAGTGTGCGTCAACGGGATCGGCTCGCCGGGTTTGACGGCGAGCGCCGCGCGCCAGGCGGCAAGAGCCTGCTCCAAAAAGTCGCGTGCTCCGCAACAGCCGCCCGCCTCCACAATGCCGCGGTTTAAGGCGTACAGCCCTGCCGTCACATCGGCCCAGTCCACCCAGCCCATATGGCCGATACGCACAATGCGGCCCTTGAGGTGGTCCTGTCCGCCTGCCATAATCACACCGTATTTTTCGGCGGCAACGCGCAGCACAAGATTTCCGTCCACGCCTTCGGGCAGCAGCGCGCTGGTAATGCCCCAGGCGAAATTTTCCGGCGCGAACAGATCAAGGCCCATGGCGCTCACGCCGGAGCGCGTGAGCATGGTCAAGGCCCATTGTTTTATATACACAGCTTCAAGGCCGTTTTCAAGCAGTATGGACAGGCTTTCGTCAAGGCCCACAATCAGGTTGACCGACGAGGTGAAGAGAGTCTGGCCTTTTTCCAGACAGGCTTTTTCTTTGACAGGATTGAAATAATAACAGCCGGGCGTTACATTTTCCGTTTTTTTCCAGGCCCTGGGAGAAAGCGCCAGAAGCGCCAGCCCCGGCGGCAGCAGCAGACCTTTTTGCGATCCGGTGAGCAGGCAGTCAATACCCCATGCGTCCATAGGGCAGGGTGAAAGCCCCACAGCGGAAATGCCGTCCACGACCAGCAGCGTGTCACGTGCGCGGGTTATTTCGGCAATTTCCCGCACGGGATGGAGCACGCCTGTAGACGTTTCGGAAAGCTGGATAAGCACACCGGCGATGGCCGGGTCGGCCGCCAGCGCTGTTGCCACGTCCGCCGCCTGCACGACACGGCCCCACGGCGCGGAAAGGCGCACGACGTCAAGACCGCGTGAAGCGGCGATCTGCTCCCAGCGCTGGCCGAATTTGCCCGCTTCCGCAACCAGCACTTTTTCGCCCGGCTGAAAAAGGCTGTAGACAGCGGCCGTCATAGCCCCGGTGCCGGAACAGGAAAGCGGCAACACAGGCCCTTGCGTGCCGAAAAGCAGGCCCAGGCGCTCCAATACGCGGTGCATGATTGCGGCGAATTCGTTTTTGCGATGGTGCAGCATGTCTTTGGCCAGAGCCAGCCGCACACGTTCTGGCAAAGGCGTGGGACCCGGAGTGAGCAGGCGTATTTTGTCTAGCATTCTGTAAGTCCCTGATGCGGCTTGGCATGCCGCGCCACGCTGGTTGAAGAGTGAGAACAGAATGTTCCATCCATCAGTCAATCCTGTGGTGGCATCCTATGCTTGCGGTATTGCGCATGGCTGCCTGGGTGATCACATAGGCTGTCTGTGAACCGTGGAAAAGGTCTACCAGAGGTCGCGAAATGCGGGTGTATTTGTAAAAATCGTGGATATGCCGCACGAGGTCGCGCATGTCTTCAAAAGCTCTGCGCAAGCGCGCGTTTGTGCGTGCGATTCCCACATAATTCCACATGGTGTTGCGAATGTTGGTCCAGTCTTGAGCTACCAGAGCCGGGTCGTCCCGGCGTTCGTCGCCCCCATGCCGCCAGTCTGGAATGGACGATACAAGCTGCTTTGGCAAGGAATCGCCGCTGCTGACGCGTTTGGACAAATCCTGCCCGCAACTCACGCCCCAGACCAGCGCTTCCAGAAGGGAAGAGCTGGCAAGCCGGTTGGCCCCGTGCAGGCCGGTGCATGCGCATTCACCGATGGCGTAGAGCCCGCGCATGGAGGTGCGGCCGCGTGTGTCGGCCAGGACGCCGCCGCAGAAATAGTGGGCGGCGGGCACCACGGGTATGGGTTCATTGCGGATGTCCAGCCCCGCGTCGCTGCAAGTTTTGAACACCGTGGGAAAGCTGGAGGGCAGATCCTTGTTGATGCCGCTCGCGTCAAGGAACAGACAGGGCGCTCCGTTGTGCAGCATTTCCTCCATCATTGCTATCGCCACAATATCGCGCGGGGCAAGATCGCCGCGGCTGTCGTAACGGCGCATGAAGGGGCGGCCTTTCACGTCCAGAAGTCGCGCGCCTTCGCCGCGCATGGCTTCTGTTATCAGCGGGCGGCGGTTGCTGCGTTCTTCATACAGTGCAGTCGGATGAAACTGTACAAATTCCAGATTTGCCAGACTGACCCCTGCGCGAAAGGCAATGGATATGCCTGCGCCGACACAGCCGGGGGCGTTTGTGGAGTGCAGAAAAACCTGCCCCACACCGCCGGTGGCGAGTACGGTAAAGTCGGCCAGCACAGTTTCCGGTTCGCCGTTTTCTTCATTGAGCACATAGGCCCCAAGGCAGCGGTTGGCAACGTCATAGCGATATTGTGAATTTTTGGCGTGGTGGTGAGTTGTCAACAGGTCAATTACCGGGCGTTTGTGCAGCCGTGTTATGCGCGGGTGGGCCAGAACAGCGGCTGTGAGCCCCTCCATGATGGTCTGGCCGGAGAAGTCGGCCCTGTGCAGAATGCGCGGGGTACAGTGCCCCCCTTCGCGCGTCAGGCTGAAGCTGCCGTCCGTATTACGGTCAAATTGCACTCCGGCGCGCAGCAGCAGCATTGAATCAATGCAGGTGGGGCCTTGGCGGCACAGATGCCGCACCGCCTTGCGTGAGTTGACATAATGCCCGGCAACAAGAATATCTTTTTCCAGCGCGCGCGCGTCGTCTGCCTGCGGCTGTCCGGCTGTTGAGGCAGCGCGGTAGATAATGCCGCCTTGGGCCAGCTCGGAATTGCCGTCGGTCAGCTGTTCACCGGCATTGAGCAGCAGCACGTCGCAACCTGCGTCAGCCAGCGTCAGTGCGGCGGAACAGCCGGCTACGCCTGAACCTATGATGAGAACCACGGCATGGCGTCTGGGTGTGTTCACGGGAGTTTCCTTGTCCATAGTTTGCCGGAGACGGCTGTCTGTCGAGATATATTATTTTTGCTGTGTTGCTGATCGTCAAGTCTAGCCGAAAGTTCTTTCCCCGTCATCTTTGTCGTTTCCCTGCCGACAGAAGCGCCGCACATATGTTGTTTGTTGAAGCATTGCGGCGATGCGGGCGGGCGTTCAGACACCACGAGCGTCATGCTGAAATCCGCGGCGGCTGCCGAATGTGTAAGCCGTCCTACAGAGATAAAGTCCGGTCTGCGCGGTTTGATAAGGGCCAGCGCGCGAATGTTTTCAATGGTGACGCCGCCGCTGACTTCGGTTTCAATGGTCTCCGGCACGAGAGCAAGAGCCTGGGGCAGGAGTTCGCCCGGCATGTTGTCCATCATGATGCGTTGAGCCCGCGCCGCCACAGCTTCGCGCACGTGTTCCAGCGTGCGGCACTCCACTTCCACGGGCGGGCAGGGGCTGTAGCGCGCGCGCAACAGGGCGACGGCCTGTGTAATGGAGCCTGCCGCGTCAATGTGATTGTCTTTGAGCATGAGCATTTCGGCGAGGTTTTTGCGGTGGTTCACGCCGCCGCCGGCCTGTACCGCGTATTTTTCCGGCCAGCGCAGCCCCGGTGTGGTTTTGCGCGTGTCCAGCAGGCGTGTTCCTGTGCCGTCAAGCTCACGTACAAAACGAGCCGTCAGGTTTGCAATGCCCGAAAGGCGTGAAATGTAATTGAGGATCACCCTCTCGGCCCTGAGCATGTTTCTGGCCGGCGCGGTGATGTGGGCCACGCGCGTCATGGCCGGCACGCGTGAACCCTCGGGCGCAAGTGCCCGCCACTGAAAAGACGCGCCAAGGCGTTTGAACACAGCGCCGATGACCGGCAGGCCGACAAGCAGACTGTCTTCTTTGGCGCGGATGACTGCGTGCAGTCGCGTATCGGCGGAGAAAAGGGCTTCAGCCGTCAGATCCGGGCCGTCTTCAGCAAGCGCCAGATCAATGCCCTGCCAAAGCAGGGTTTTTCCTTCAGGAGAAAAAAAGGAGGCCCAGGGCGTGAACATTGCTCTTGTCCCTGTAATATGCGTATGGTAACATATTGTTCCGGCTTTGTCATGACCCGCGAAATATAGTAGGATGCTCTTTGGCTTTCGTCAAGACATTCAGATTATTGAGACATATTTCACATTCACGGCTTTTCCCCTTTCCATCTTCCAGACAGCAAGGTGATGCGTATGAACCACGATCGCGCTGATACTGACCGTGCGGCGGACGCGCCGGACACGGGGCAAAATCATAAAATCAGCATACCTGAAGCCGGCGCCGACAGGGGCAAGGGGATGGAATTCGCCCACCCCGCGGACATGGCCGACCATCTGGAACATCTGAGTCTGGAAAAGCAGGTTTGCGCTCTGCGCCGGATGCCCACGGAAGATGCGGCGGAGGCTCTGGCGGAGCTGGACGGCAATATTGCCGTGGATGTGCTGGAAAATCTGGATGTCGATGTTGCCGCGCAGATTATCGCTGAAATGGCGCCGGACGACGCGGCAGATGTGCTGGATGATCTGGACGAGGGCCACCGGGACGAGCTGTTGGGAAGGCTCACCCGGGAAAACTCCGAAGAACTGCGCAATCTGCTCAATTTTGACCCGGATTCAGCGGCCGGGGCCATGAATACAGAAGTCATCCTGCTGGGAAAAACTCTTACCGTGGATGAAGCCATTGCGCATATACGCAGCGAAATGGAAGACAAGGAAAGTCCCTATTACGGTTATGTGGTGGACCACCGGGATGTGCTCGTCGGCGTGCTTTCCGTGCGGGATTTAATGCTGGCAAAGCCCGGCACCATTGTGGGCGACGCCGTGGCGGAGCAGACCGTGATAAGCGTCTTGTACGACGCGGACAGACGCGAGGCGGCCAGCCTGCTTTCACATTACAATTTTCTGGCTTTGCCGGTGGTGGACTATAACGGGCACATCATGGGCCTTGTCACCTATGACGACATCATGGATATTATGCACGAAGAGGCAAGCGCGGATATGCTCGGCATGGTGGGCGCCGACCCGGAAGAAAGCGTGGACACGCCCTGGCGCGAGAGCGTGCGCGGCAGACTGCCCTGGCTTTTGATCAATCTTGTTAATTCCGCGCTTTCAGCTTCTGTGGTGTACATGTTTGAGGGTACAATCGCCCAGATGGCCTTGCTGGCCGTGCTCATGCCCATGGTTGCCAATCAGGCGGGCAATACCGGCCAGCAGGCTTTGGCCGTGATGATACGTCAGCTTGCCACAGATCGTTTTGATCATAAAAAAGCCTGGCTGGCCGTGCTGCGCGAGGCAAAAATAGGCTTTGTCACAGGCTTGTTTATGGCTGTCGCGACGTTTTTCGGGGCCTGGTGTTTTACAAAAAACATGATTGTGGGCGGGGTTATGGC
>JAISKZ010000014.1 GCA_031260725.1 Desulfovibrio sp.
CCTAGCCGGGGAAAAGTTGTTATGCGTTGTCCCGCAGTCCGTCCAGGTAATCCGCCCACGCCTGCATCATTGTCCGGCGTTCCGGCAAATATTCAGCCCGATTGTATGAGTCCCGTATCTTGTCATTGTCACTGTGCGACAGTTGCGCCTCGATAACGTCCGGACGGTTTCCCCGCTCATTCAAAAGCGTTGACGCCATAGAGCGAAAGCCGTGAATGGTCATCTCCCCTCGGGCGTATCCCATGCGGCGCAATGCGTTCAACAAGCCCACGTCAGATATGCAGCGGCTCTTGCTGAAAGGGCTTGGGAACACAAGCCGCCCATCGCCGGAATACTCGCGCAAGGTTTTCAGTGTCGCCATAACCTGCTTTGCAAGGGGCACAGTATGCGGCCGCCTCATTTTCATACGCGCGGCAGGGATGAGCCATTCAGCGGTATCGAAATTAAATTCCTTCCATTCGGCTGCGCGTAACTCGCCGGAGCGGACAAAGACATACGGCAGTATCCGCAGGGCATAGGCCATACTCACATCACCGTTGTATTCAAAGATCGCCCGCAGAAGCGGCCCTATCTGTTCCGAATCGGTAATTGTGGCGTAATGTATTTTCGGTACGGGAAGAATAGCCTCCGACAGCCCGGCGGACACGTCATATTTTGTATATCCCACAAGGCGGGCATAGCGGCATACCTGCCCACAGATATGAACAAGCCTATGCGCGGTTTCAATGCAACCTCTCTCTTCGGCCTTGCGGACAGCAACTAAAATGTCGGATGGCTCCAGAGAGGGAAAAGGCTTATTCCCTATGATGGGGAATAGCTGTTTCTCCAATCGTGAAAGCGTCTTTTTACGGTGTCCCTCGGTATAGGAAGGCATCTTTTTTGCGTACCATTCCCGCGCCACGGTCTCAAAGGTTGCGGCGGCTTCCCTTGCTTCTGCAATGGCGGCGGCCTTGGCTTCTTTCTTTTGTGCGCTTGGGTCAATGCCATCGGCAAGCTGTTCTTTGGCCTCCTCTCGCTTTTGGCGGGCATCCTTGAGGCTTACAGCAGGATATGCGCCGAAACTCAAAGTTTTACGTTTCCCTGCAAAGCGGTAGTCCATTCGCCATAACTTGCCGCCAGAGGACGAAACATAAAGGTAAAGTCCGCCTGCGTCGGTATGCTTTGACGGTATGCTGTTTGGTTTCAGGCTGCGTAACATGGTGTCAGTCAATGGCATTGGCATCAATTCCTTGCAGTGCAATGGTTTTTGGGTTGACGGTATTCTAAAAGTACCGTCAGCGCCTTGTCATCAAACACCGTCAGAAATACCGTCATTTTGACGGTATGTCAATATACTTTATGGCACAACATAAAACTATCAAAACACTGTAAAAGCAAAGCCCCGTAAGGCTTTTTGAGCTTTACGGGACTTTATGAATTTTTACTTTGGTGCGAGAGGGGGGACTTGAACCCCCACAGCCGAAGCCGCTGGATCCTAAATCCAGTGCGTCTGCCCATTCCGCCACTCTCGCCTGCACAGGCAAAAACACACACCGCCCATGCGCTCACAACAAGGCTGTTGTGACCACAGGCGCGCATGCCCCTGTCAAGTCAGTTTAGCAGCAACCGTTTGCATATTTCCTGTCCGGCTTTCCGTCCTGCGCCCATAGCCAGAATAACCGTTGCCGCGCCGGTGACAATGTCCCCGCCTGCGAAAACATTGGACAGGGATGTTTCGCCCGTGGTTGCGCCCACCTTGATATATCCGCGGTTCGTGCGTTCAAGGCCGGGCGCGGTGTCGAGCAAAATGGGGTTTGGACGTGTGCCGAGGGCCACAATGGCCAGATCTGTGGGAAGAACGCGGAGTTGCCCTTCCACCGGCACAGGGCGGCGACGGCCCGAGGAATCCGGCTCGCCAAGCGCCATGGTTTGCAGCGTGACGGAAGCGAGCCGCATTTCTTCGTTGCCGTCAAAGCGCACCGGCGCGGCCAGCATGGCAAACTGCACGCCCTCTTCTTCAGCGTGTTCTATTTCTTCCTTGCGCGCCGGCATTTCCGCTCTGGTGCGTCTATAGACAATATGTACGTTTTCCGCGCCCATGCGAAGGGCCGTACGGGCCGCGTCCATAGCCACATTGCCCGCGCCGAAAACCGTGATGTTTTTACCTGGAAAGGCCGGGGTGTCCTGCCT
Organism: Desulfovibrio sp.; assembly: GCA_031260725.1. Taxonomy (GTDB): domain Bacteria; phylum Desulfobacterota; class Desulfovibrionia; order Desulfovibrionales; family Desulfovibrionaceae; genus Desulfovibrio. Next base: position 2,170 of record JAISKZ010000014.1, read on the forward strand.
CGGAAAATCGTAGGCCCGTCCCAGGTTCACGCGCGTCAGGTATTCGTTGGCGGAGAAGACGCCCACCAAATTTTCGCCCGGCACGCCCAAAAAGATCGGCAGACCCGCGCCTACGCCGATGAACACGGCGTCGTATTCCCTGCGCAAATCTTCCAATGTTATCGTGCGCCCCCCTACCGAGTTCAAATGAAAGCGTACCCCCAAGGCGCCCAGGCCGTCAATTTCCGCGGCGACCACGTTTTTGGGCAGGCGAAACGCCGGAATGCCGTAAACAAGCACGCCGCCCGGCTCGTGCAGGGCTTCAAACACATCTGTTGCAAGCCCGTTGGCCGCGCACATTCCCGCGCAGGTCAGGGAGGCGGGGCCGGCGCCTATGCAGGCAACCTTTTTGCCGTGACGGGGCACGGCGCATTTTGTTTTTTCCGTAAGACGCTCACAGGTGAAAGGCGCGATGAACGAATCCGCCACAAAGCGTTCCAGCCGTCCTATGGCCACCGGCTGCCCCTTGGCGTTCAACACACACTTGCCCTCACACTGGTGCTCCTGCGGACAGACGCGGCCACAGACTGCGGGCAGACTGTTGGTGGACTTGACGACGGTGTAAGCGGCCTGCAGATCGCCGCGCGCCAACTCGGCAATAAAATCGCGTATGGGCACTTGTACCGGACAGCCCGTCACACAGAGCGGCTTTTTGCAGTGCAGGCAGCGCGATGCCTCCTGCATGGCCATTTTTGTTGTGTAGCCGAGGGCCACTTCTTCAAAATTGGCGCGCCGCGCCAAGGGCGGCTGGCAGGGCATGTCCACTCTGGGGGCAAGAGATCCTGAATTTTTTTTAGTTTTCACGTGAGCGCCTCTCGTACATGTCCAAAGAGATTTTTTCCTGATCGCGGTAAGCGGCAAGCCGGCGGCGAAGTTCGGCAAAGTCCACCTGATGCCCGTCAAATTCCGGCCCATCCACACAGGCGAACTTTGTTTTGCCGCCAACGCTCACGCGGCAGGCGCCGCACATGCCAATGCCGTCCACCATGACGGGATTCAGGCTGACCGTTGTCCTGACGCCGAAGGGTCGCGTTGTTTCGGCCACAGCGGCCATCATGGACACCGGCCCCACAGCCACCACCTCAAAAACGTCCATATCTTTCTCAAGGCGTTCACGCAGAAGTTCAGTGACAAAGCCCTTGCGGCCGTAGCTGCCGTCGTCGGTAGAGACAAGAAGTTCGTGGGCAAAAGAGGAAAGTTCTTTTTCAAAGAGCAGCAAATCTTTGCTGCGCGCGCCGATTATGCCCACAACGCGGTTGCCAGCGCGGAAATGCCCCTTGGCGATATGGTGCATGGCGGCGATGCCCGTGCCCCCGCCGACGCAGACGGCCGTGCCGCCTTTTTCAATGTGCGTGGGCCGACCCAGCGGGCCGCAGACATCCAGAATGTCGTCACCCTCAGCAAGGTTTTCCAGAAAAGCCGTGCTTTTGCCAATAACCAGATAGACAATAACAATACTCCCCTTTTCCGGATCTGTGTCGGCAATAGTCAGGGGAATGCGTTCGCCTTTGTCGTGCATGCGCAGCATGACAAAATGTCCGGGCCGCGCTCTGGCTGCTATGTCCGGCGCGTACAGTGTGAGCTTGCTTGTTTTTCCCGGTATCAGGCTTTTCTTGTGAAGAATGGTGGTTGGCATACGTTCTCCTGTGGCCTCTGAAAAATGTTGTTCGCGCGCGGCATAATAATCGTGAATGAACGCGCTGACAACAGAGCGTGGACGAGAAAGGCCGAAGCATATCAAAGGCTATGTGTATGTGAATCAAAAAATTTTTTTTCGTTTTGGCCCTAGTTGTGTTAAATATTGAATAGAGGTATACTCTGACCACGGAGGCTCTAAAGAGAAAATTTTTTTGTTCTTTATAGCGCCCAGCTATGCAACCTGAAATCTGTCCAAAAGGCACAGTTGCTGGAAATCTTGGGCATGAAGAAAAGCAGCCTGCGGATATAATCAATAAAGATTTCGAAATCGTTCCTGTGTGCCAGCATGCCAAGCCAAAATTTTTAAAAAAATCAGCCCAAAAGCCTTTACACAGAAGAAGATTTTTTTTAAATAGTAATTGTTCTTGTTAACAAAAAACATTTATAAATTATTTTACAAACTTGGTTTGCCACAGCTTAAAAAAATGCTTGAAGTTTACCGCCTAAAGGCGGAGGTTTTAATCCTCCCAAAGTGGGGAACAATAAATATGCGGCATGTTCAAGAATCATAATCACACGGGGCGTCTATGACATCACCTCTGTTCACGTCCGACGGATATTTTTTGCCGCTTTTCGCTGGCATGGTTCTTTTGCTGTTTGCCACAGCTCAGGCTGTTCTGCAGCGCGGCAACCCGCGTCGTCTGATTTTATGGGGCGCCCTGCACGATCTGGGCATTGTCTGTCTGGGGTTCAGCGCTCCCAACGCCACAGCCTGTACCGGTCTTTGGCTTTTTGTCATTTTTCAGGCAACGGCGCGCGCGCTGGCCCTTGTTTCTCTTGCCCGACTCACACCGGACACGCAAGATGCGCCGCTGCTGCAAAATCTGCGCGGTTCAGGGCACGGCAATCTTAACGGCGCGCTCTTTGCCCTAGGCCTTCTGGGTGCGGTAGGCGGTTCGCCTTTCCTGATTCCCGAAGGTCGGGCCATGATCGTCAAAGGCGTGCTGCTCACGTCAACGCATGGCGGCATTCCCGCCCTGCTTGTCATGGCCGCCGCAACAACGGTTTTTGTATGGCTTTCAGTAGACGCCGTGCGTTGCGTCTTCCTCACGCCGCCGACTCAGAAACAAACAGCCGCTGTTGGATCTTCCTCCGCAGCCGTAGTGCTGGTGATTGTTTTTGGTCTGCTTGTCGCTCTGCTCGGTTTCGGGCGTGAGGCGCTGACGGATATTGTCGGCAGGCGGTTCGCGCTCGCGCCGGAACATGCACCAGCGCACCCGGCCTACTGTTTTCTCTACGCCGGCGCCATAGCGGCAGGACTGACCTCCTGGTTCGGCCGCAAAAAACTGGCCGCACCTGTAGCCATCTTTTTTTTCGCCGCGGCTTTTGCGGCCGCATTCAAGGTAGACAGCCCCCCCATACCGCGCCTTTTTCTCTTCTTGATCACGTTTATAGGATTTGTCGTCAGCGTCTATTCCAAAGGCTATATCCATGACGAACGCGAAGGATGGTACTGGTTTTTCCTTCCGCTGACCTTCGCCTCACTTGCGGGCATTGTGTCCGCGCACAGCAAGGACGCGCTCTACGGCTACTGGGAGTTGATGACTTTTGCCTCCTATTTTCTTGTAGTGCATGAGGGCAAGAGCACCGCCTTTGACGCGGGCCTCAAATATTACGTCATGTGCGCCGGGGGCGCGCTGTTTATGCTGCCAGGGCTCTTTCTGCTGGAAGGTCTTTCCAAAAATGCCGTAAATCTTGCCGCCGTAAATCCGGTTTGGATTCAGGGAGCGCTTGTGCTCTGCCTTGCCGGCTTCGCCGTTAAGGCCGGTCTTGTTCCGTTGCACTCGTGGCTGCCCGACGCCCACCCTGCAGCGCCTTCTCCCGTGTCCGCGCCGCTCTCCGGCATTATCACCAAGATGGGTATTTTCGGCATCGTCAGCGTCATCCTGGCAGGAGCAGGTCAGGCTGCCGGCGGCATGCGCGGTCTGTTTGATTTGAGCTGGTTCGGCACCACTCTGGTTTTCATGGGCGCGGCCACCCTTATCTATGGCGAAATCATGGCCTTACGCCAGGACGACATAAAACGCATGCTGGCCTACTCCACACTGGGCCAGCTTGGTGAAATCACGATTGTTCTGGGTATGGGCACGTGGCTTGCCACAACAGGCGCGCTCTGGCATGTCGTCAACCACGCCGTTATGAAAGATTTGCTCTTTCTCGGCGCGGGCGCGCTCATTATGCGCGCAGGCTCCCGCAATCTGGCCGACATGCGCGGCATGGGACGCCAGATGCCGTGGACAACGGCTTGTATGGCCGCGGGCCTTGTCAGTATCATGGGACTGCCGCCTTTCGGGGCCTTTTACAGCAAATTTCTGATGATACAGGCTTCTGTGAATGCCGGCTACATATGGATGGCGGCTCTTATTCTGGCCGGGTCGCTCGTCGGCGCCATTTACTATACGCGCATTCTCAAAACCCTGCTTTTTGACGAACGGCCAGCCCATTTGCCGAACGTCGCGGAAGCGCCCCTCTACATGCGCCTCCCTCTGGCGGTTCTGGCCGCGCTCAGTTTGGCGCTCTGTCTTGTGCCGCAACTGCCGATGCACCTCGTTGCCGGCGCAGCTTCCTTCTGCTTTGAACCAACGCTGACCGACGTCCGCGTTCTGGACGCGCTTGCCGTGCCCTGGCCCATCTATGTGACAACGCCGATATTCGGCGCACTCATACCGGCCTTTTTTTCCGACAACCGCAAAAAAGCGGGATGGTCGTCCGTGGCGGTGCTGCTCGCAACCGCTCTGCTGGTAACGGCCTTCGGCCGCGGTATGGATACGCTCTCATTCTGCTTTGCCATGATAGTGCCGATTATCGGCGCGCTGAACATGGCTTACGCAGTGGGCTACATGGATCACAGCCACACCCAGTGGCGCTTTTACGGGGCATTTACCTGTATGTGCGGCGCGCTGGTAGGCATGGCTGCCAGCCGTTATATGCTGAGCTTTTTCCTCTTTTGGGAAATCATGAGTTCCTGGACGCTCTATATGGCTATAGCGCATGAGGGGACACGGCCATCCCTGCGTGAAGCTTTCAAGTACTTTATCTTCAATCTGGCCGGCGCGGGCTTTCTGTTTGTCGGTATCTGCGTTGTCGGCCCGCTCACGCCATTCACGGCAGAGCTGCTGACCGGCTTCACTCCCGCATTGCCGCAGTGCGCGGCATGGCTCGGCACAGCGCTGCTGGCTACGGGTTTTGTGCTCAAGGCAGCGCAACTGCCCATACGCATTGACTGGCAGATGCACCCGGCACTCGCGCCAACGCCCGTTTCTGGCTATATATCTTCAGTGCTGCTGAAAAGCGCCATTGTCGGTCTTATCAAGCTCTTTGCCCTGCTCGGCGGAAGTTTTGTGCTGGCCGGCGTATTCCCCGGCTATGAAAAAACAAACCTGATAAACCTCGCCGTTATGTGGATAGGCGCGATCACCATTATATACTCCGCCATACGCGCTCTGCAGGTGAACGGGATCAAACTCGTCTTCATCTACTCAACGGTGAGCCAGCTCGGCTATATGGTTCTGGCTGTGGGCACGGGCGGCGCGTTGGGGTATGCGGGCGGCATGCTTCACCTCATCAACCACGTTTTCTTCAAGGATTTGCTCTTCCTTGTTTGCGGCGCCGTCATGTTTGCCACACACAGGGAAAGCCTTGAGGATCTCGGCGGCATAGGACGCAAAATGCCTTTTACTCTGCTTGTTTTCGCCATTGGTGGACTCTCGCTTGTGGGCGTGCCGCCGACAAGCGGCTTTTCTTCCAAATGGCTCATCTACCATGCGCTGATGCAGGCGGGCCAGCCCCTTCTGGCGCTGCTCTCCCTTGTCGGCAGCGTGATAACGCTCGCTTATGTTGCTAAGTTCCTGCACGCGGCATTTCTGGGACAGCCGGCGCCGGATCTTGACAACATTAAGGAAGCGCCGCGCGTCATGCGCGTCCCCATGGGCATTCTGGCTTTCGGCTGCGTGCTGACCGGCGTCTTCCCCGGGCTTGCGCTCAAGCCCATCAACAACATCCTGCGCGAATACGGTTCAACCACTCTCGACGTGAGCCTTGCAGGCGTGCTTTCCGGACCGGGCGCATGGAACGCCACAGCCATATTCATTATGGCTCTTCTGGCCTTTCTGGCCGGCTGGTTCTTTGTACGACGCTTTACCACGTTGCGCGAAATTGACGTGCACACCTGCGGTCTGCCGCCGAAAATCGCCACCAGCCGTATGGGCCCATCCAGCATCTACGGCGGTCTGGCGCCCTATATAAGAGCGAAGCCCGCTGCCGAGGAGAACAGGTCATGAGCGATACGCTGCTTGCCATCCTGCACATGATAATCTTTCCCGGCGGAATCTTCGCCTTGGCTGTGGGTTTCTTTTTCAAAGGTCTGGATCGCCGTGTGGAAGCGCGACTGCAGCGACGGGTTGGTCCGCCGTTGAAACAGCCCTGGCTTGACACGGCAAAACTGCTGACTAAGGAAACACTTATTCCAAAGACAGCCTGTCGTCAGGCATTTCTGCTGGCGCCGGTGTTCGGCTTCACAGGCATGGCCGTCTGCGCGGCTTTTATTCCCATTCCCGGCGTGTATTCCGGGCTAAACAACATGGGCGACCTGCTCGTCATCTTCTACCTGCTGCCCATTCCTGCCATGGCCTTGATGATCGGCGGCTCAGCCTCAAGTTCTCCGTTCGGCGCTTTGGGTTTTTCACGTGAAATGCTGCTCATGCTCGCCTATGAAACGCCGCTGCTCATGATTCTTCTCGCGGTGGCCATGCTGGCCGGCAAAAGCATTGCCGGCGGCGCAGCAGGTGCGGAGTTCTCCCTGCTCAAAATAGTGAACTGGCAACAGCAGACCGGCTCTCTCGGGCTGAACACGGCCATGATTCCGGCTTTGCTCGCCTATCTTATCTTTTTGCCCGGCACTCTGGGCGTTGCGCCCTTTGATATTCCCGAAGCGGAAACGGAAATTATTGAAGGTCCGCTTCTGGAATACGGCGGCCCTCTGCTGGCGCTTTTTAACATGACCTCCGCCCTCAAGACTTTTGTTCTCCTGGGCCTTGGCGTAGCCCTGTTCTTTCCCGGCGTTATCAGCGCATGGTGGCCTGTCAACCTTATCTGGTTCGTGCTTAAGTGTCTTGTGCTGATGCTGCTTTCCATTACCGTGGTCAAGTCGGCGACAGGACGTCTGCGCATTGATCAGGCTTTCCGTTTCTATGTGACTATTCCTGCGGCGCTCGCGCTGTGCAGCCTGATACTGGTATGGGTGATGTAAGGAGGCCGCTGTGTCGCTGGATAAAATGCTTCAAAAAATTTCCGTTCGCTCACCGTGGCTGTTTCGGATCAATGCCGGCTCATGCAATGGCTGTGACGTGGAACTCGCCACCACGGCCTGCATTCCGCGTTACGACGTGGAACGCTTCGGCTGCAAGTACTGCGGCAGTCCAAGGCATACGGATGTTGTGCTGATCACAGGTCCCTTGACGACCAAAGTGCGCGACCGCGTGCTGAGAGTCTGGCATGAAATTCCCAATCCCAAAGTGACAGTCGCTGTCGGCGTCTGTTCGATTTCCGGCGGTGTCTTTCGCGGGGGTTATTCCATTGAAGGGCCGATTGACCGCTATATCCCGGTAGACGTCAATGTTCCCGGGTGTCCGCCGCGCCCCCAGGCCATTCTGGAAGGCATAGTGCTGGCGCGTTCAATCTGGCTCAAAAAACTGGGTCTGGAGGAATAATATGGCGAGCTTTCTAAAAGTTCTGTTCCGTAATCTGCTGGATGGCCCAAGTACAGACCCTTATCCGATGGGGCCGACTTTTTCTCCACAGCGAATTCGCGGTCGCGCCAAGGTAGATCCCAACCTGTGCATGGGTTGCGGCATGTGCCGCTATTCCTGTACTGCCGGAGCCATCAATATTGCACATCTCCCCGACGGCAGCGGTTATACTATAACCATCTGGCAAAATTCCTGCTGCCGGTGCGCCTCCTGCCGTCATTACTGCCCGACCGGCGCCATGAGCGTGACAGATGACTGGCATTCAGCACATGCTGAAAAGGATAAATTCAACCGGCTGGAACAGCAAACCATCAAATATGAGCCCTGCGCGGACTGCGGCACGCTTATGCGCCCCCTCCCCGCACATCTGGCGCAGCGTCTTTACGCCGGGAACAAAGAAATTGACCAGGAAAAAATCCGTCACATCTGCCCCAAATGCCGCCGGATTGAAGACGCGAAACGCACTGCCCGACGCTTGCTCACGCCGGCGCCCGAGCCGATGGAAGCAGCCGAATTAACCTCAGCCGCGTCCACAAGATACTAGGGAGGTAAGCCCATGCAAAAGATTATTCGCGGCGATGTGCATATCATACAGAGCATTACGGCTCTCTGCGACGGAACCGGCGCCGTGCGACACAGTGTGGACAGCTTCAGCAACGCTTTTTACTGGTTCAGACTGGGCACGCCGCGCATGCTGACCCAGGCGGCAGCTGTACTGCGCGACGCGGGAGCGCGCCTGTGCATGGCCACAGCCTGTAACAGCCGCCATTTGAACGAGCCCATGCAGGAAGTCTGCTATCACTTTGAAGTCAGCGGCATTCTTTATAATCTTACAGTGTCGTTGAATGGGGAATGGCCCACAGTGCCGTCCATTTCCCCACTTTTCGCCAACGCTGACTGGCATGAACGTGAAATGATGGAACTTTACGGCGTCAAAGTGGCAGACCACCCCAACCCGCAGCGACTTTTCCTTGATGAAGAGCTTGACGCAGGCCTACTCAATAAGGCTGTGCCGCTTTCCATCATGATGAACGGCGCATGCACGACAGACCTCTGGGAGCGCATCCTCAAAGACAGGGAGAATCCGGAATGAACACGGCAGGCAGCACATTCACCATGCCCCTCGGTCCAGTGCACGTGGCGCTGGAGGAGCCGGTTTATTTTCACCTGACGGTGGAGGGCGAAACCATACGTCACGTCAGCCTGACATCGGGCCACGTTCACCGCGGCATGGAGGCCATGGCCACACAGCGCAACCTGGTTCAAAACACGACGCTGACAGAACGTGTCTGCTCGCTCTGTTCCAACAGCCATTCGTTCACCTACTGTATGGCGGTGGAAAACGTGCTGGGCATTACCATTCCTGCACGGGCGCGATATCTGCGCGTGCTCGCAGAAGAAATCAAGCGCGTCGCCTCACATCTCTTCAACACAGCCATTCAGGCGCACATCATAGGCTTTAAATCTCTTTTCATGCACACTATGGAAGTGCGTGAAATGATGCAGGACATCAAGGAAACCGTATACGGCAACCGCATGCATCTGGCCTCAAACTGCATCGGCGGGGTAAAATGCGATGTGCCGGGTGACCTTCTTGACTACATCCTCTCCATGATTGACAAAATCGAACCTGCCGTAGAAGAGGTACGTGAACTTTATTCTACAAACAGCATGGTGCTCGCCCGCACAAAGGGACTTGGCCTTCTGCCCAAAGAAGACGCACTGCGCCTCGGGGTTGTTGGTCCTGTGGCTCGCGGCTCCGGTCTGCGCATGGATGTGCGCAGGGATTCGCCTTATGCGGCCTACCCTGAACTGGAATTTGAAACTATAGTCGACAGCGGCTGCTGCATTCACTCCAGGACGAAGGTTCGACTGCACGAAATTTTTGAATCGTTCAAACTGATACGCCAGTGCTGCAAACGCGTGCCTGACGGCCCGACGATCGCCTCCATGCGGCAGATACGCGACGCTGAAGCCTGCGCCCGCGCGGAGGCGCCGCGCGGTGAAGTTTTTTACTATATTCGCACCAACGGCACAGACATCCCGGCAAGGCTCAAATGGAGGGCGCCTTCCTACATGAATTGGGAAGCGCTGGGTATTATGATGCGCGACTGTAAGGTAGCGGATGTAGCGCTGATTGCCAACAGTATTGACCCGTGTGTCTCCTGCACGGAGAGGTAAGATGCACGAAGCGAGTCTGGTGCAGGGTCTCCTTTCCATGGCTCTGACGGCAATGGAAACTCACAATACGGCCAACCCTGCAAATCAGGCGATGCGAATTCAGGAAATTGAATGTGCAATGGGGCTGCTCTCCTGCGTGGAGCCCCTGACCATGACAGGTTGCTTTGAACTTTTTGCGGAAGGAACCCCGGCTGAAGGCGCGACGCTTACCCTCCGCATGGCGCCGCTTGATTGCGACTGCAGAACATGCGGTAACGCCTTCAGTCTGATGCAACGGCATTTTGTGTGCCCGCAGTGCGGGAGTGATGAAATCCACTTCAGCGGGGGACATGGGCTTACACTCATGTCTCTGCGCATTGAATCCGAGGAATAAGAGCATGCACGAACACATTCAGGTCATAGCCGACAAATGCCGCGCCTGCCGCCGTTGTGAAGTGGCCTGTATAGCCGCACACCACGACATGACTTTTAAAGAAGCCATGAAACATCGCGATGAGCTGGTGTCTCGTGTGCATGTGCTTAAAACCGATAATTTCAAAGCGTCGGTGCGCTGTCACCAATGCGACAACGCGCCCTGCTGCAATGTCTGCCCCACCGGTGCGCTGCAACAGGAAGAAGGCCGCATTATCATGCACGTACAGTTTTGTGTGGCCTGCAAAATGTGTCTGGCCGTCTGTCCTTACGGCGCTATTTCTATGGAAAACATCGGCATGCCCAACGTTGATGACGATTCGGAAACCATGGCGCAACGCTCCCGCCGTGAAGTGGCTGTGCGTTGCGATATGTGTCAGGTCTGGCGTGAACAGAACGGCAAAAAAGTCACCGCCTGCATGGAAGCCTGCCCGACGCGGGTGCTCTCTATGATAGAGTCGGACGGCACCGTGGTGGGACTGCCCCCTCTGGAGAAAAAAGCCGCGGTTGAGGCAGCAGCAAAAGCTTGATGTTCTTTTGAGCCCGCTTGCGCCGCAACCAATCTGTACGCTTCGAGGAGTCTTGACGCGCCGGAGCGTCTGTAGTAGCCTTGGTCAATGTATACTTCTACAGCGCCGTACGGACAGAAGAACCAACACGCTGAGTTGATATTGCGCCTTGACGGCAGGCAAAGCTGTGTTTAAGGATTTTCTGCAGCAACAAAAGGACGGCATGGAGGCTATGGCCGGCTTGGGTGTTATCGGTCTGCATCTGGTGAGCGGTCCGCTTGTGGGTGTTTGCATAGGCTACGGCCTTGATTATTGGCTTGGTTCAGGCCATTGGTGCAAACTGTTTTTTTTGCTGGTCGGGATTGTCGCCGGTTTTTTGAATGTTTATCGGGACACGCGGCGCCTTTTGAAAAAAATGGCTGCACAAGACGCCCACACCGCAAAAATTTTACGGAACACCCATGTTGAAAACGATGTCGCGCAGATTTGACACCTGGCTTTGGCGGTGCGGGATATGGCACCCGGTGATAGGGCCGCTTTTGCGCAACGAATTGTTGCTGACGTTTTTTTGTCTGCTGTGCGGCGGTGTTGTGTATACGGTGGCGCCCTGGTTTTTCTGGTTCGGCGTGGGCAGCGGCTTTATGAGCTTGACATTTTTGAGCTTGGCGCGCTTTTTTCTGCGCACGGGCCCAAGCGAATACAGCACGGCTTTTTTGTGCGCCGTGCTGTTGCGCTGGGTCGGCAGGCTGATTGTCTTTGCGGCGCTTTTGTATACAGCCATGATTGTCTGCAAGGCTCCTGTCACTGCCATTTTGGGCGGATTAACGGCTGCAGCCGCGACAGCACTTGCAACATACGCGCTGGCCGCACGAAGCTGATTGGTAAAAACCGTGAGATTGCGCAAAACTCAAGTGCATCTCATGTGTACACTGCGTCAGGAACAGAAACATATATTTACAGCAGGAGGCTTGACTCATGGCAGGTGGTTTGCCGCATCCGGTGTTGCTTTCCACATTTTTCGGCATGGATGAAGTCGTTATTCACGGTCAGTCTGTAGAATTTAAACATGTTTTTTTTTCTTGGATCGCCATGGCACTGCTGTTTGGCGTGGCCCTGATTTTGCGCAAACGCTTGACCTTGGTACCCGGTGGTCTGCAAAATTTCTTTGAGGCGCTCATAGACACCATCGAAAATTTTGTCTGTTCCAACATGGGTGAAGTGGGACGGAAGTACGTGCCCCTTTTAGCCGGCATGTTTATCTATATTTTCAGCATGAACCTTATGGGCCTTATTCCCGGTTTTGACGCGCCCACAGCCAACCTCAACTCCACGGTCTGCATGGCCCTGTTTGTATTTGTGTTTTACAACATTGTGGGGTTGATCCGATGGAAGGCCCACTATGTGCATCATTTCACCGGGCCGTCCAAGCTTCTTATGCCGCTGATGTTGCCGCTGGAAGTCGTGTCGCACATTGCCCGGCCGCTCTCGCTGGCTCTCCGCCTTTTCGGCAACATCCGCGGCGAAGAAATCGTGATAGTGCTCTTTTTTGTCATGGCACCTCTGCTGGGCACGCTGCCTATTTACGCGCTCTTCCTTCTGGGCAAAACCATGCAGGCATTCGTGTTCTTTATGCTGACCATGTTCTATATCAAGAGCGCACTGGAAGCGCCTGAGCATTAGAACAATTTTTTTGTGGGGAATGGTCCACGCGACCCAACAATAAACCAGTCCAAGGAGTTTGATATGCGCAAATTTTTGATGACAGCCCTGAACACCGTGGCTCTTCTGGGCATGGCGAGCATGGCCTTTGCCGCCGACAAGCTTGACCCTGCGGCCCTAGGATTCACCTGCCTTGCCGCCGCCATCGGCATCGGCATTGCCGCTTGCGGTTGCGGCATCGGCATGGGCCTTGGTCTGAAGGGTGCCTGCGAAGGCGTTGCGCGCAACCCCGAGGTAAGCGGCAAGATCACCGGCACAATGATTCTGGCCTTTGCCTTCATTGAATCTCTGGCTATTTACGCTCTGGTTATCAGCTTTATTCTGCTCTACGCCAACCCGTACGCGTAGCGCCCCCTGATGACAAAAAGAGGGGGCTTCGCGGGCCACCTCTTTTTGTCCACGCAAGCCGTGCGCACTGCCAAATTCACTATCTCTCCCAAGGTATTTTCATGGCGAGGTCATTTCTTCCTACCATCTGGCGGAAGCCAGCGGAGTCAACGCTAGTTCGTTTTAGACACCAGGCCGCAAATATCAAGAAAATAGCCCTTATGCGCTGATGTATCAGGTAGTTTTATATCTTTTTGCTGTTGTTCTAAGTACTTTTTCAACATTGCAAAAATTGGCTTCTTATGTACATCCAACCTCGGATGAAAATGCTGGACAACAATATACACACGCTGCTTTACCCTCTTTTTCTGTCCCTGAAAGGGAAGCATTGTCTCTTGGTCGGCTTTGGTCATGTAGGTCAGCGCAGGCTCCCTCGCTTGTTGCTCAGCGCCCCGGATTCTGTACTTGTTCTGGATACAGTCGCTCCGTCAAACAGGGCTTTGCCCCTGCTGGCGGACAGCCGTGTGCATTTTGAACGCAGGGGCTGTTCCCGGGAAGACATCATTGGTAAAACCCTTGTTTTTGCCGCCACAGACAACAAGACAGAAAACGCCAGGATAGCTGACCTTGCGCAAAAAGCGGGAGTGTTGTGTAATTGCGCCTCGGTGCCGGAATCAGGCAGTTTTTTTGTCCCCGCTGTAGCCCGTCAAGGCGTGCTTGCTGCAGCGCTCTCCACAGGTGGGGCAAGCCCGGCTCTGGCGCGACGATGGCGCCGTGAACTTAAAACATGGCTCGCCCCCCGTGCGCGTACGGCATCTCTGCTGGGGCGAATGCGCCCTCTTATTCTTGCCTTGCGCCACGCGCCGGAGAAAAAGACACAGCTGTTCCAAAAACTGGCGTCATCGCCGTTGCAGCAGTGGCTTGCAGATGATGAGTTCGATCGTTGTCGTGAATGGCTCAAGGCAGAAATGCCTGTGGAACTGCACGCCCATATCACGGAGTTGCTCAATGATCTCTCCTGAATGTGCAACACTCCCCACTCTTCTTCTCTGCAGCGTTTCAAGTATTGCCGGCATTGTCGGCATGCTGGCCCGCAGCGTCTTTTTAAGGCGACTGGGGGTCTGGCTTGCCGTCGCCGTTTTTATTTCTCAATCCCTGATGCTGATGCTTGGCTTCCACAAGGCCTTGCCTGGCGGGCTGAGTCTGGGCGCATATTTGCAATTGTTTGCCTGGTTTGTTTTACTGTGCGGCCTTATTGTGTGGCGCAAAATCAAACAGGAGACCCCGCTGCTTTTTGCAGCGCCTTTATGTCTGATGCTTTTTGCCATGTCAATGTCCTTCCTTGACGCGGCTGTGCCCCTGCCTGCATCATTGAAAGTGCCCTTTTACGCGCTGCACATCGGTGCTCTTTTTTTAAGTTTAGGCCTGTTGGCCATTGCCTTTTTCGCGGCCCTGCTTTTTCTCTTTCTTGAAGGACGCATCAAGAGCAAACAACGCACGCAGGGCTTCTGGCAGGACATGCCTGCTATCGTCCTGCTGGACAAAACCAACGCCTTGACCGTGTTAACGGCTTTCCCGCTCTATACCTTGGGCATTGTGTCCGGACTGCTCTGGGCAAAACCCGTATTCGGAGCTTCAATGACCGGGGATCCCAAGGAAGTGGTGAGCGTTGTGATCTGGCTGATCTTTGCCGTGCTTTTTCACAACCGCCTTGTCAATAACTGGAAGGGGCGCAAGCCGGCGCGATTTGTCGTGCTGATCTTTTTGCTCTGTCTTTTTTCCATTGTTGTGGTCAACACCGTCATGAACACGAATCACGCTTTTTTGCGGGGATAATTCTGGCTGCTATGGAAAGCGACATCTATCTTGTCGGATTGAATCACCGCACAGCCGGTGTAGATGTGCGCGAACGTTTCGCCCTGGCGGATCACTGTGATCAAGAACACTGGGCCTTGCCGTGCGAGGGTGGTATACATGAAAGCATAATTCTTTCCACCTGTAATCGTGTTGAGCTTCTGGCTACAGGTCAGGGGGATGTGGCAGGTCAGATGCTCAATTGTTGGGCAAATGCGCGCGGCGCAGGCATTGAGGATCTTCAGCCATATATATATATACATAAAAGCCTTGAAGCCGTACGGCATATTTTTTCTGTGGCATCCAGTCTGGATTCTATGGTCTTGGGGGAGTCGCAGATTCTTGGCCAGTTGAAGACCGCCTATCGTAAGGCAGTGGCGTGTCGCGCAACCGGCGTCATACTGAATCGTCTGCTTCATAAGGCATTTTTTGTTGCGAAGCGCGTAAGAACAGAAACAGCGGTTGCTTCCAATGCTGTTTCCATCAGTTATGCTGCCGTGGAACTTGCTAAACGCATTTTCGGAGACATGCATGCCCACAAAGTGTTGTTGGTAGGCGCCGGAGAAATGGCTGAACTCGCCGCTGCACATCTTCTTCAAAACGGCATTGACGAAATTTTTGTTGCGAATCGAACTTTTTCTCGCGGGCAGCAGTTGGCGGAACAGTTTCATGGGCACGCAGTGCCTTTTGACAAGCTGACCGAACTGCTTACAACTGTTGATATCATCATAACTTCCACTGGTGCGGCGGCGCCTGTTATACGTGCGCGAGACATACGGGCTGTGCTCAAAACGCGAAAAAATCGTCCTATGTTTTTTATTGATATAGCGGTGCCCCGCGATATAGATCCGGATGTCAACGCGTTGGACAATGTCTACCTTTATGATATTGATGATCTTAAAGAGATTGTTGAAGAAAATTTAGCTAATCGGCGTGATGAAGCGAACAAAGCCAAAAAAATTGTGAATGAGGAAGTAAATTTTTTTGCAAAGTGGCTCACGGGGCTTGACGCCCAGCCGACTATTGTCGCACTGATCCAGCGCGGAGAACAGATTGCCCAGGAAGAAATATCCCGCACATTGCGGCGTATAGGAGATCATGATCCAAAACATCGCGCGGCGCTCGAAGCGATGGCAGGAGCGTTGGCGCGCAAATTCAACCATGACCCGATCATGTTTCTGAAGCGCGGCAGCATGTCCCAGGAAGGCAGCAGCGCGCGTATCAGCATGATACGAGAAATTTTCAACATTGATAACATCTCGGTATAACAAGCCATGAGTTATCACGTTATTGACGATTTCAATACTGATGATACTGCAAAATTAGTTCAAAAGCTGCAATTTTTAAATATGTTAAACCAAAGCCTGACAGATTTACAAATCAACTTCCAGATTATATAAAATGAAATTTTCACTGGATATTCATGACCTGTCGCCGGACTCGGCCAGGCTGTGCCTTGCGGTGGAGCAATTTATTCATGGACAATTGGGGTTTGATCGCGCTTCCAGATTATTGCTGGCTGTCTCCGGCGGAGCGGATTCCTCTGCTCTGGCACTGATTCTGCGCATACTCGCACCGCGTCTTGATCTTGAATTGTCTGCCATGACTGTCAATCACGAGCTACAGCCGGATGCGGCCTGCACGGCGGCCGAGGCGGCGGCGTTCTGCGCGCGGATTGGCATCCCCTGCGCCACACGAACAGCTGATGTGGCAGGCTTGGCGGCCAGAGAACACTTGGGTCTGGAGGAAGCAGGTCGGCACCTTCGTTACGCCATTCTTGAAGAAGAACGCCGGGCAGCAGAGGCTGATTTTATAGTGCTTGGCCATCATTGCGCAGACTTGACTGAAGACATACTCATGCGGATCACGCGCGGCTCAGGCTGGCCGGCCATTGCCGGCATGAGGGCGCGTGATGATTCTCGGCATCTGCTGCGGCCTCTGCTCTGCTGCAAGCCCCACGCGCTCAGGTCCATCCTGCGGGAATACCGCTTTGTCTGGCGCGAGGATATCAGCAATACAGACATGCGTTTTAAACGCAACCGCATGCGTCATGCTGTTATACCCTTGCTGTATAAAGAAAACCCCTCTCTGGACAGCACAATGGCAGACCTTTGGCGGCTGGCGCAGCAGGACAGGGATTATTGGGACAAAACACTGGCTGAAATAACTGCGCGACATTCATGGAAAAAAGATGCACAAGGCCTGTGCCTGCCGAAGGAAATGCTGCAGGGGCTGCACCCGGCCGTCAGGCTGCGTCTTTACCACAAGGCTGTATCTTCGCTCATTGACGGCACGAATGGAACTTGCCGCGGTCAGGCAAGAGCCGGCACGTTGACGGCATTGGACGCAGCACTGCAAGCAGGGCGCGGCAAAACCCGTTTTCAGTTGCCGGGGGGGATTGAAGCCAGCATACACAAAGGCTCTGTATATTTTTGTCTG
>JAISKZ010000029.1 GCA_031260725.1 Desulfovibrio sp.
GTCGATTGATTGGGAGCCATAGCGCGGATATCATCATGGCACCGGAAAATTCTCTGTAACGATGCCGAATATATGGAGAGCATTCGGGATACCGTCAGTTCAAAAAAACCTTACCTCGGGGGGTCTATACATGCCCTAGATGCTGTGCAATTATGTCTTGCGATTTGTTTGGAAGACAAGTATGATAAATAAAAGTATTGGCGTTATGCTGTTTCTGCCGGATGGGGCAAAACGGCTGGCTGGTGAAATATCCACAACCCACACAATCTGGGAGGCAGTATGAAATCTTTTCATCTTCTTGTTCTTGCTACGGCTCTTGTTTTGAGCTTTGCCGCCGTTGCGGCCGCAGCCCCGTTGTGCAACAAAAAAATTGAAAGCTTTGATTTTGTCGTGGACTATTCCGGTTCCATGATGATGCAGAACAAGCAGTTGAAACAGGATAAAATCATTGTGGCCAAAACCGCGCTCACGCGCGTCAACGCGGCCATTCCTGCGCTGGATTACAATGGCGGCCTGCACACCATGTCACCCAACAGCACACTGATTCCCCAAGGCCCATGGGACCGTACTTCTTTGGCCGGCGGCATCAAAAAGCTGCGTTCCGGGTTCCAGATTTTCGGCCGCATGACCACAATGGGCGACAGCATCCAGAAGTATGAACCCTTTCTCTCCAGCATGAAGCGCGACGCCGCTCTCATTCTCGTGACCGACGGCGACAACAATCGCGGCAGGGATCTGGTTGAAGTGGCCCGTCAGGTGTATGCGATCCAGCGCAATCTTGTTATTCACATCATTTCTTTGGCCGACACGAAAAACGGCGAAGCCACCGTCAAGGCCATAGCGGCCATGAATCCGTCAAGCGTACTGGTGCGTGCTGAAGAACTGGCCACAAGCGATGCCGCTGTGGAACGCTTTATTCTTTCCGTCTTTTGCCGTGACGCGGACGTCATCGTACTGCGTGGCGTAAACTTTGCCTTTAATTCCTACATATTGGACAACAAGGCCATCGCCATCCTGAACGAAGCCGCATCTCTCATCAAGGCCAACCCCAACAGACAGGTGCGTCTGACCGGCTGGACAGACTACATTGGATCCGACACCTATAACCAGAAGCTCTCGCAAAACCGCGCCAGCGCCGTTAATGGCTATCTGTCCAAACAAGGCGTTCCTTCAAGTCGTTTGACCGCCATCGGCAAGGGCAAATCCTACAAGTACGACAACCAGACTGAAGAAGGCCGTCACATGAACCGCCGCACCGAAGTTTCCTTCGACTAAGTGGTCACCGGCGCTGTTACGGTAATCCTAGGCCGGGCGGCTTTGCCGTCCGGCTTTATCGTGAGGAATGCCATGCGCAATTTTCTATTTCTGATTCTTCTCATCTTTGCTCTTGTGACCGGCTGTGTCTCTTCCGGTGCCAATGACGCCCCCGCGCTGGACAGTGTGGCGGCAAAACCTGTGCCAGCGCCTGAAACACCCAAAACAGCCCCCAACGGCAAGGGTAAAAAGATAAAAGCCCCCAAAGCTGCAAAAACGTCTGCCAAAACAGAGGTGGAAATTCGTGCCGCTCTGGAAGTGGCGGCGCACAAGCTGACAGCTCAGGCGGCCAGAACCGTCATGCCTCACAAATCTTCCAAGGAAGTGAAGATGGAGGGCAAAGAGTATGTAGCCGCTTATATTGAAGTGGACATTGCAAACGTCACCATGGAAATGCGTCACGGAACGAACGTCGGGCATTATGTGGGCGCCATACAGTATCAAGAAAATATATACGAATGCCGCGGCCCCAACAAAAACGCAGCCCTTTCCGCGCCCTGCAAACAGGTGGGCAAGCGCAACATCACAGAACTGATCAACTTTGACGGCAACGTCTGGCAATTCTAGGGCAATAATACCCTGAGGCGGGCGGTCGCTACCCCACCCACCACTTCCGGCGGCAGATCCCTGATAATTCGCCAGGCGCATTCGCCGGGGCTGTCTGCATGCACTGCGCAGTGAATCGACGCCCAAGCGTTGTATAGCGCCGCGCGTTCATGAAAAAGGTCGGCCAGCGACTGCCCCGGCGCAATAGCGAGTCCGCGGTCGGGGTTGGCAGCAACGCGTTTTTCTATGACGACAAAGGGCGCGTCAAGATACACACGCGGCCCGAGAGTGGTCAGGTGATACATGGCAGCATTTCTGTAAACCACGCTGCCGCCGGTGGCGATGACGGCGCGGTTGATGCGCAGAGAGCGGATTATCTCGCATTCGGCGTCAATAAAGGCGTCCTTGCCGAGCGTGTCGGCTATTGTCTGCAGGCGCGCGCCGTATATAGCTTCTATTATGGAGTCGCTGTCCAGAAAAGCCCAGTCAAGCGCGCGTGCAATCGCCCCCCCCACAGTGGATTTTCCGGCACCTGCCATCCCAATGAGGACAATACAGGGTGCGCGCTTTCGCGGCGCAGCTATTAATGATTCTATCGGCATGACTTCTCTGTCCTGCATATTCCCTGCAAAATAATTGCTCCAGATGCAATAACCCCTCTCGCGTCACACGGAAATTTTCGAAAAATTGTGAACAAGCGCACTGCCCCTGTCAAGATGACTGTGGAATGCCGTCAAGGCAGTGCATCTAAATTTTGGCTCTACGCAACGGCTCTTTACATCAGA
>JAISKZ010000002.1 GCA_031260725.1 Desulfovibrio sp.
GACGCGGACAACACGGCGGGCCAGGCACTCGGACTCAAAAGCGCTTTTCTTCCCGGTCGGTTACAACGCGTCACCGGTACGCGGGAATACCCGGATTTGCTTCTGGACGGAGCGCACAATCCACACGGCATGCGTGCGCTGCTGAATGCCCTGCATCAGGCAGACATTCACCCGGCCTGTGCCGTGTTTTCCTGCCTTGCCGACAAGGACTGGCGGACATCAGCGCTGATGCTGAAGCGCTGTCTCGGCAACGTCCCGTTTTGTGTGCCGACTTTGCAAAACCCGCGCGCCGCGTCGGCGCAACATGTGGTCCAGGTCTGCAACACGCTGTCGCCGCCGACAGCCTTGGCTGTGCATAATCTTGCCGCAGCGCTGCACGCCGCTGAAGCTGTGCGGGGAGTCAGTGCAGAGTGTCCCGTATTGCTCACAGGCTCTTTGTACTTGTTGGCCGAATTTTTTACACTCTACCCCGCATTGGCGGCGCCGCCCCTGTTGCCGGAAAACAGCGTATGAGCACGGTTTTTCGTGCTATACCTTTACACTACTTTCGCCTGTGCGGTAAGATATGTTAAGTATTTCGCCTCCGAACTGCGGATGGTGATTATATTATTTTCAGTTTTTTCATGGATTATATAACAGCACACATTCTGTCGATTCGCGTAATTGTTTCTGATCTGCGATCCTTACAGTAACATTACTCCATACAAAAGGCCTCTGGTTATCCGGAAGACCAAGACTGCCGTGATCAATATTGGAAATCAGCCACTCAACAGTGCACGATATGTGTTTGAAAAGGGGGGTAGACATGCAGACTTTTAGTTTTATATGCGCATTCTTTCCCGCAAACCGGCAAAACCTCTGTACACGGCTTCCGCCAGCAATGTGGTCATGCCGCGCATGATGTGTTCGCTTGACAGCATTTGCCGGGTCATCGCCCGGTTTTTATCAAAGCATTCTAGCACAGCATTCTGCATCGCCGGTTCAAAATCAGGACTGAGAGCAAACAGGTGCAGTGGGTTTACAGCGGCCTGTTGCGCCAAGGTTTCATTTTCAAGAATTTTATCACGCAATGTATTGGCGTAGTTGAGCAAGTCGCCTTCGGACAGTTCGCCTTCAAACAATTCATTCATACGGGTAATAATGTCGCGCAGATAGGCTGTTTCCCTGTCGCGGGCAAGACCTGTACCGAGTCCTTCCAAGGCTTTCATACCTTCCGGCTCTTCTGCGTCTTTTAAGGATAACTCGCGTTTGCCGGTGTCTTTCAGCTTATAATGCGTCATGACAACTGCGGAAAGGTCGATCACATCTTCACGGAATTGAGGTTTTAATTTTTCAGACAGGCACCTGTAGTAAATACTGCGCTTTTCCAAATCTGTATCATTATAGTCAATGATTTGAGACAGAAAATCATAATTGCGCACAAATGATCCAAGATTTTTACGGAAAAGCAAAAGCGCATCAAGCGTCTTTGTATCTCTGGCGGCGCGGGCTGGTTTCTCTTTTTCGCTGAATCGCTCAACAGCGGCGTCAATGATGGGATGCAAGGCTTTTTGTGTTTTGCCGCGTCCGGCTAACCATGCCGCGACAAAAGCGTCTATTTCCTCCTGCGTGTAAATGCCCTCTTTGTCCAGTGTGCTTTGCAAATCAAGCAAGATATTGGGATCGGACACATCCGCCAACTTGGCTTCCCGATAATATTCACGGAAAGCATACAGAATTTCTTCCGGATCATTGTAAAAATCCAGGATAAAAGTTTGAGTTTTGCCCGGATGGAGGCGATTCAGACGTGAAAGCGTCTGCACGGCGGCAATGCCTTCCAGTTTCTTATCCACATACATGGCAAACAGCATGGGCTGATCAAATCCCGTCTGGTATTTGTCCGCCACCAGAAGAATCTGATATTCGTCCGTATCAAAGGCATCGGCAATATCCCTGCCTTTAAGAGCGGGATTCAGACGCGGGCTGGTTTCCGTCAATTTTATGCACGGATCGGCCGGGTCGGAAAGTTCGCCGGAAAAGGCCACCAACGCGCCCAATTTTCGGTAATCCGCGTTAAAACGCCCCTGCTCCAATAGATATTTATCCAAGGCGAATTTATAGCGCATAACCTCTTTGCGCGAGCCGGTCACCACCATTGCTTTGGCTTTGCCTTCCAGTAAATGGGCTACATGGTGCCTGAAATGTTCCACAATGACGGCGATTTTTTGCGCGATATTATGTTCATGCAGACGCACCCATCGCACGAGAGAGGCTCGTGCCGCATCCTTGTCCACCATGTCCTCGTCGTATTCCTTGCCGTTGTGCGCCAACTTGTAGGCCAGTTTATACGGTGTGTAGTTCAGCAAAACATCAAGGATAAAACCTTCCTCAATGGCCTGTTGCATGGTGTAGAGGTGAAAAGGCTGGGGTAGATTATCCGGCCCGGAAGGCATGTCGGGGTGAGGCGGCCTGCCAAACAGTTCCAGCGTTTTGGCTTTGGGCGTAGCCGTAAATGCGAAAAAGCTCACATTAAGAGGAGCTTTTCTGCCTTCCATTTCCGCCCGCAGCAAATCTTCCGTACTGACATCCTCGCCTTCCGGAATGTCGATGCTCCCCAAAACCTTGCGCAGTTTTACGGCGGATGCGCCGGACTGCGAGGAATGGGCTTCGTCCGCTATAACGGCGAAAGAACGGGCTTTCAGGTTGCGTTCTTTGCGTATGGCGTCCAGAACAACAGGGAAGGTCTGTAACGTCACGACAATAATTGTGCCTGTCTGTTCCAAGGCTTCCTTCAGTTGTGCTGATTTCACTTTGTCCGGCTGTATCCAGCGCACGGTGCCGGATACTTGGGCGAACCGGCTGATGGTCTTACTGAGTTGGCTGTCCAGCACACGCCGGTCGGTAATGACGACTACACTGTCAAAACAGCGTTTATCGGCGTCATCATGCAATTCCTGCAACTGGTGGGCAAGCCAGGCAATCGTATTGGATTTGCCGGAACCGGCGGAATGCTGCACGAGATATTTATGTCCGGCCCCTTCTCGCTTAGCTATATTGACTAGAGCACGCACGGCATCCCATTGATGATATCGGGGAAAAATAACGCGAGGCTTGGGACGTGGCGTCTCCGCACTCGGCTTCTGCGTCTCCACTTGGAGAAAGCGCCCCAGTATGTCGAGCCAGTTATCCAGTTGCAGCACATTCTCCCACAGGTATGCGGTACGGCAGCCGCCCGAATTGACCGGATTACCCGCCGCGCCGTTGTTGCCCATATTAAAGGGCAGGAATCGCGTGTTTTGTCCGGCAAGGCGTGTGGTCATATACACTTCCTCGCTGGACACGGCGAAATGTACAAGAGCGCGGCGATTCGGCTTAAGCAGCGGCTCAACGGTATTTGTGACGGGATTTTTCGGCAGGCGGTCATGTTTATACTGGCGCACAGCCGCGTGAATATCCTGCGTAAAGCCGGTTTTCAGTTCCAGCGTGGCAACGGGAATACCGTTGAGGAACAAAACCAGATCAATGCTGTTTTCATTGTGCAGGCTGTAACGCACCTGTGGTACGACACGGCAGCGAACCGCCGCATATCTGGAGATTATTTCCGGGTTTATGCCGAAAGCCGGACGGAACTGGCACATTGTCAGCGTGGCCGTGCCCGCGCCGCTGGCCGCCACAAAGCGAAAGCCTTTGCGAAAAACGTCCAGAGGCCCTTCCTTGTCCAGCACGGCGCACAAACGGTCAAGCAATGCCGCTTCACCATTGCTGACAGCCTTGGCAAATTCCTGTGGCTGGGTTTTCAGCAACCACGTCAGGACATCTTCTGGAAAAAGAGCACGGGCGCGATCATAGCGTAAATGATCCTCTGCGGCGTTATCCAGAAGCCAGCCGTTGGCGACGAGATGGGCGACAATATCCGCCTCAAAATATGCTTCCGTGTGCGACGGCTTCATGATGTTTGCCTGTGCACCGTCGGTTCACCCCAGCCAACTGGCGTGATTTCATGCTCACGCATCCAGCCTAACGCCCGTGACCAGAGATTTTCCGGGATTGCTTGCTTCTTGGGATCCCAGTTTGTCCTGGCCTCGTGGAAAATTTCTCCATCCGTGGGCCGTTTGCCTTCCAGCAAAAAATCGTTCCATACGCCGTATATGGTCGCCACTACCTCGCAAAAGCGCGTGTCCTGTTGTCTTAACAGATCAATGATGCGTTGAATGAGATTATGCCTGTCCGTGAAATAGCGTTCATAATATTGCTTGTAGGCATTATGCCGTTCAAGAGGAATATACTGCTTGCCGTATCCGTCTTCACGAAGTTTGGCGTCAAACCATTTCTGCTTTTTCATTTGCGCTTCAATAGAATATAATACCTTGGGATCATGCGGCCCGGCGGCATAGCGCTGGTATTCACTGTACTGGAAGGGTAACCGGGCGTGATACTCGCTCAAATAGAGAATTTTTTGCAGCTTGACCCGCCCGAAGGTCTTTTCCTGATGTAACTGACTGGTTATTTCAGCGGCCAGTACGACCTTTTGGAAATACTCGCGGCTCTTGGAAAACGGCTTGCTGACGCTTTGAGATTGCGTCACGCATATCTTGCCGGTGGCGGCGGCGGAGATAAGCGCGGCGCGGCGCTCTTGGGCAAGTTCAATAGCATGTTGGGTTTTGGCGATAAGAGTATCAATTTTGGCGGTTTCACGATCAAGAAAATCTGCGATAGATTGTTGTTCGGAAATTGATGAATATGGACAGGCCAGTGCTACAAATTTTTCTCTTGTAAAATGTGCTATGGTGGCTTTATTGCATAAAATTTCAAACCAGCCTACATAGGATACTGTTTGAAGAATCCGTAAGAGATACGGAAGTAATCCGTACTCTTTAGCTTGAACTCTGTGCAGCGCATTTTGAATAATACATTCGCAAGTCAATGTTGTATCTATAAGAGTTGCCCGACCAACTTCACCACCTTCGCAAACGAGCATATCACCAACAGAAACTGAAAATGTTTTAATTTCCTCTGTGGTTGCCCACATTTTTGGCAAATCTGTGCAAAGTAGATGTTCCCAGTTTACATGGAGAGCTTTTAAATAGGGAACCTGCCGTTCGTCCAGATGTCGTTGCTCTGGCTGCAACATCTTACCCAAGACAACTGCATAGCCTTTGCCGACCGTACCAATTTTCCAGTCTGCTGGCACTTCCCCTAACCACTCCACGCCGGAATCCTTCATCGGGGCGTCTGGATTCAAGCCTTTTGTGACGGCATGTGAAATCAGCGCCTGCCGTTTCTCCCGCAAGAGTTTAATAAGCTGTTGCTGTTTGCTGATGATGGCGTCGATATGGGCGGTTTCGTGGTCAAGAAAGGCGGCAATGATTGACTGCTCAGGCACAGAAGGAGCAGGAAAAAAAAATTCTTCAAATACATTTTGATATAAATGAAGAATTGTTGAACCCTGGGTATAAATATTACAAAATGATAAAAATGAATTAGACTGTAATACCCAATACATAAAATGTGTAATATATGATGATATTGGTCTAATCAAAAAGATACCACTATTTAAGCACGCTGGTTTATTAATATCTTTGACAAGAGCAAGCTTACCTATAGTACCATCCTTTGTTATAAGTAAATCTCCATTTTTAAGTTGTATAAATGGGTCATCATCATATCTATCTTTGTTGACACAAGCGCATTGTGCCCAACCTATAAATTGTGTTTGAAAATCTGTCCCTGTGACAAGATAGGCATAGCCATCATCCATGTATTCACTTGACGTTAGACCTTTCCAACCAACACGACCTTTAAGGTAAGATGTACGCTTAATTTTTTTAATTTGCCAGCCTTCCGGCACCTGTCCCAGCCACTCTATGCCGGAATCCTTGTACTTGGGGTACACCTGATATACGCTCATGCCGCGCCCCCTCCAAGCAATTCCACAATCTCCGCGGACAACGCCTTCAGTTCTGCGTCAATCACTTCCAGAGGGCGCGGCGGCGTGTAGACATAAAAATGCCGGTTGAAGGGGATTTCATAGCCGATTTTATCCTTGCTCCTGTCCATCCAGGCGTCAGGCACATGCGGCAGGACTTCGCGGGCAAAGTAATCGTCAATATCCGTGCCCAAGGGAATGTTTTCCACATCACGCAGATCGGCGTCCGGCTCTGGACTGCCCTTGGCGTCACGGCAAATTTCCGCTGTGGCGTCTCTTTCGGACAAGGCTTGCAGGATGGCCTTTTTCTGTTGCGGTGTAAGCGATAATCCCGCCGTCTTTATAGTCTTTGTGAAGACGTTTAAAAACTCGTCCCTGTTTTCCCAGACTTTCCCCGCATCCAGGGTAGCTAGCGCATCTTTTAGGAGTTCCGGCAATCCTGCCGGTTTTTGCAAGGCGTGTATTGCGTCCAGCCGGGCGAGACGTTCCGCGCTGACATGAAAATTACAGCGCAAGGGGCGTTCCACAGTGACGGCGGTGAAGCCGAAGTCCTCATTGGCGAGCACCTTGCTCACGCCGTTTGTGACTGTGCCGCCATACAAGCCGATAATATCGGCCCGTTGCGCGGGGCTTATCTCACGGCGCTTATTCCCTTGCGAGGAACGCATTTTTTCCCAAAACCGTTCGCCGGAAGCATTGATAAGCTGCACTTTACCTTTGCGGGACAGGGGCTTTCTGTTGGAGAGAATCCAGATATAGGTCGCTATGCCGGTATTATAAAAAAGGTCGGTAGGCAACGCGACAATGGCTTCCAGCAGATCATTTTCCAGAATATGGCGGCGTATCTCCGATTCGCCTGATCCGGCTCCGCCGGTAAACAACGGGGAACCGTTAAAAACGATACCGATCCGACTGCCTCCCTGGCTTGTCTTTCCAACCACCGGCTGCATTTTAGCAATGAGGTGCAACAAAAAAAGCAGGCTGCCGTCCGAGATGCGCGGCAAGCCCGGCCCGAAACGGCCCAACATGCCCTTTTCTTCATGTTCCGCCCGGACTGCCCCTTGCACCTGCTTCCATTCTACCCCATAGGGCGGATTGGAAAGCATATAATTGAAATGCATTGACGCATGGCCGTCATGGGAAAGGGTGTTGCCCGCGACGATATTGGCGGGGTCTTGCCCCTTAATGAGCATATCCGCTTTGCAGATGGCATAGGATTCATCGTACAATTCCTGTCCATACAGTACAAGGCGGGTATCAGGCCCATGGTCTTCAGTGTGAAAGTATTCTTCCGCCACGGAGAGCATGCCGCCCGTGCCCGCCGCCGGGTCATAGACCGTAAGCACCTTGCCCGGAGTGAATACATCGCTTTCGTCGTCCGGCGCGAAAAGCAGTCCCACCAAAAGGCGCACCACATCGCGCGGGGTATAATGTTCTCCGGCGGATTCATTGGACGTTTCGGCGAATTTTCGGATCAGTTCCTCAAAAATCAGCCCCATGTCCGTGCTGCGGATGATGTCGGGGCTCAAATTCTCCTGGGCAAATCGCTGAACCACGGGCAGGAGCAAGTTCGCGCTATGAAGATGATCAATCGACTCTTCAACGGGTGAAGATTTCCCTGCAGTTTTCGGAAAAGCCGTTGATATACGCCACCATGTTGTGCCGGATGTTGGCGGGGTCGCCTTTGAGGCCTTCTAGGGTCAGGGGGGTGACATTGTAGAATTTATACCCGGCGGCCTTGACAAGAAAAATATCCGGCTGAATATCCGGGGCAGATTTGCTGATGCGCTCATGTTCTGCCCGCACCGCCTCGCGGGTAGGGGCAAGGATGCACTCAATTCGGCGCAGCAGGGTAAACGGCAGGATCACCCTGTAGTAATCCGACTGCTTGTAGCTGCCGCGCAAGAGGTCGGCCACGCTCCAGATTGTTGACGCCATTTTGTTGTAATGCATGAAATCCCTTGAAATGGTTATACGGGGAGCCATTCAAAACTTCAAGAAAATTCGGTTCACATCTTGACAATTAAAAACTGAAAGAAGGTATTGCCCCCGTGTCGTCAGTGTGGCGGTTAATCCCTTTCCATGTGAGTCAGCTGTCTTTGAGTATGCGTTCCTTCCTCACTAAGATTTCCCATGCTTCCAATTTGCCGACCATTTCGGCCTTCTCCAAGGGCATTGTCATGCCCTCCGGCAAAAGCAGGAACTTCTTCCCTTGTTCCTGATGAACGCCGATACCCGGAACAGCTAGGGGGCATGTTAATGGCCTTTACGGGATGGAATGGGATAGACGATTCTTGGAAAAGCTGAGTCCCGCATGTCTCACGGGACTTCGTGAGATTCTTCGGTGGTGCCGGGGGACAGGATTGAACTGCCGACACGTGGATTTTCAGTCCACTGCTCTACCAACTGAGCTACCCCGGCCATGGTCGCAAGGCGTCAAGCGCCGTGCCATAAAATGGAAAATTTTTTGTATTCGCTTGACATGGCTTTGGCAAGCATTTTTTAAGCGCCGTTGGAGACGGGCGAGATAATCCCCTCGTCCAGCAGCATTCGCGCCAGCATCGTTGCAGGCAGCCCCACCACCGTACTCCAGGAGCCTTCCAGACGTTCCACCAGAAAAGCCCCCTGCCCCTGAACAGCATAGCCCCCTGCCTTGTCATCCGATTCGTGAGTGCGCACATACGCGGCCAGCACGCTCGTCGGCCATGCGTGAAAAAACACCCGGCTCGTGTCGCTGAAAACACGCCGTCGTCCATCGGGCAGAAGCAGGCAGACGGCGCTGATCACCTCGTGGCTTTGGCCTGAGAGCCGTTGCAGCATGCCGAGGGCTTCCTGCGCGTCGCGCGGTTTCCCCAGAATGTCGCCGTGCAGCGCGACGACAGTGTCCGCCGCCAGAATCAGAATTTCGTCCCCGCCCGTCTGCCATGCAACGGCCAGAGCTTTGGCGGCGGCGGCGCGCCGACAGTATGCGTCGGGCGTTTCCTTGTGTTCCGGCCGCGGTTCCGCGCCTTTCGGCCGCACAGACGTGAAGGGCAGTCCCCATTCATGAAGAAACTGCCTCCGCCGGGGTGATGCTGAAGCCAGAATCAGCCGCAGGCCCGGCACAAGAGTAAAAAGGGGAGTCATTCCGGCTTGTTGGCGCAATTTACATTTTCAATGTCAATCCTCTCCGGCATCAGGGTGTTCCTTGTCCCATGCGGCGCGGGGCACGGCTTCTTCTATCAGCATGACGGGTATTTCGTCGACAACGGGGTAGACGGCCTGACAGGCCGCGCAAGCGAAGCCCGCGGTTTCTCCGTTGCGGCACAGTGCCGTCAAATCGCCGAGACAACGCGGGCAGGCCAGAATTTTCAATAATTCTTCAGTGTTGATGGGCATGCTTTCTCCTTACATGTTGCAGCATACCCTGTGACGGCGCGTGCTTCAAGACACAGGAGACATGGAGATCGCATTCGATATTCGTCAGATCAAAAAAACCTTGACTCGTGGGGGCGGGTCTGGACATGCTGTCTCAAGCCCAAGCCTTACCGAGGGTATATGAATTGCGTGTTGCCTTTAACAAAAATAGTACCTGACTGTATAAATAATATTGCTGTCCGTCTTTTCGGAGGCTTGTAAAATCATTTTGCCCCATTTCAGCCCCGACGTTTTTTCCGCCGCGGAACTCTGGCATTCGCTCGGTGTGCCGTTGTTACGCCTGCTTACCGGGCTTGCCGCAGGTCTGCTGGTCGCCAACCTGCTGGAAGCCCTGCACTGGACGCGCCATATAGCCAGATTGGCCGCTCCGCTGTCACGCGCCGCGCATCTGCGCGAAACGGCGGGAGCGGCTTTTGCCCTTGCCTTTGTGTCTCCCGCCGCTGCGAACGGCCTTTTGTCTGAAAAGCACAACGCAGGGCTGATTTCCGGCCGTGAGTTAATGCTGGCCAATCTGTTCAACAGTCTGCCCGCGTATCTTGTGCACACGCCCACCATTTTTTTGCTCATCTGGCCGGTGCTCGGGCCGCCTGCAGCGCTTTATGTGGGGCTTACTCTGCTGGCCGCCGCCGGACGCACCTGTTTTACCGTGCTGCTTGGACGATTGCTTTTGCAGCCGGTTCCTGTTCAGCCCCAGACTGCGGTTCCCGCCGTCACGCCTTTTGCCTCAGCGCAGGGGGATATTGAAAATGTGAAATTGCTTTGCAGGGATTTTGCAGCAATGCCTTGCCTCAAAATTGTCGCAGGGCGAATCCGCTTTTTCGTCAAGCGGAAATCTCAGGCCTGTTTTGCTTCGGGTGACGCGTTGCGCAGAGCCTGGCGTCGATTTGCGCGGCGCTTGC
This sequence comes from Desulfovibrio sp., assembly GCA_031260725.1. GTDB lineage: Bacteria > Desulfobacterota > Desulfovibrionia > Desulfovibrionales > Desulfovibrionaceae > Desulfovibrio. The sequence goes on from JAISKZ010000002.1 coordinate 10,222, forward strand.
CGAAGTTGCTCGGCTTTACCGCGCCGGTCTATGTGTTGATGTACGCCTTGCAGCGTTGCGGTGTTTTTCATTCGGCTGAACTGTGGATGACAGATAATATGGCCTGGCTCTCTTTTCTGAAGCCGCAGGTTATGGGCATTATAGCGCTGCATCTGGCCGCGGAACTGGGCGCGGCCCTCGGGGCCGCCGGATCTGCCCTACAAGTCGGCGGGTTGTGCCCACGCGATATTGTGCTGGCCCTGATGGCAGGGAATATTCTGTCTACGCCCATGCGGGCTTTGCGCCACCAGCTCCCTTCCTATATGGGCTTTTTTCGCCCCGGTCTGGCGCTCAGGCTTGTTCTGGCCAATCAGGGCTTGCGGGCCGCCAGCATGACGCTTATGACAGTGCTGTATTATTTTTGTTCGTAGCGTAGTTTTGCTTTGAGGCTGTTCTTTTTTAAGACAATAAATTTTCCGCAGAGAGAGGCGCAGGGAGTGTGTGATGCCGAAAATGCGGATATTATTTTGATGTGGGGCTGTCGCCGCATCAGGACGGAGTATGCAGAACCGCGCGTCATCATGCGCGTGCAGCCGGTATGTATTCCGTCACCGCAAAGGAAGATTTTATGGAATGAGAGCAGTTGGCCCCGTATCAGTTGCACCTGATTCGGGGCCGGAAAACTGTGCTTACTCAGCCGCTACGGCTTCAATCTCCACTTTCGCCCCAAGGGGAAGATCCTTCACCGCAAAACAGCTTCTTGCCGGGAAGGGTTTAGTAAAAAACGTCGCGTACACTTCGTTCACTGCTGCAAAGTCCTTGATATCAGCAAGAAAGATGGTGGTCTTCACCACTTTTGCAAGGCTTGAGCCACCCGCTTCCAGAATATTTTTCACGTTAGTGAGCGAGTTCTTCGCCTGTTTCCTGATATCTTCGGGCATGGTCTTGGTTGCTGGATCCATGGGGAGTTGACCTGAAGTAAAAATAAGGCCCCCCACGGTGATTGCCTGTGAATAGGGTCCTACTGCGCCGGGGGCGTTGTCTGTGTCGATAACTGAAAGGGTGTTCATTGTAATGCTCCTTGATTATTGATTATTTACGCAGACGCCTGTCGGCTTTGCCCTGCGTTGAGAACGCATGTAATAGGACGAGGGAAGCGCTTCGTCAATCCACTTTACTGTCGGCAATCAATCCCCTACAAATTTAACCATGAATGAGGCTGATAAAAACATAGCCGGTCTGGCAGATATACAACAGTATCTACAGTCTTATGCCGATGTTCTTTTCCGTGTCATGGGCATTGACTTGACCATATTTTTGCTTTATTCTTGTATTTTCATTAACCTGTAACCAACGAGGCTGTGATGTCTGTCTGGATGTACGTCAATCCCGACCGCAAGGCCGCAGGATCTGGGGTTAATATTGACGTCCTATCGCCCGCATGGGCCGATACGGTACGACGCTACCACGAATCTTTCAGGGAATATAAGCAAACCCCGCTAACGTCCTTGCCCTGTCTGGCGGCAAAGTTTAAGCTTAAGAACTTCCTGGTCAAGGACGAATCGTTCCGCTACGGGCTGAACGCTTTCAAGGTTCTTGGCGCTTCCTATGCCATGGGCAGGTTTATTGCCAACAAGGTTGGTCGCAGCATGGATGGCCTGACCCGCGAAGAGCTGTGCTTGCCCGATATTCGCCGACAGGCCGGCGACATTACCTTTATCACCACTACAGACGGCAACCACGGTCGTGGCCTTGCCTGGACGGCTCGAGAACTTGGCTACAAGGCCATTGTGTTCATGCCCGAAGGCTCGGCTCCCATACGTGTGCAAAACATCAAGGCCGAGGGTGCGGAATGTACCGTAACCCAGTTTAACTACGACGAAGCCGTACGCATGAGCTGGGGTTTGGCGCAAAAGCACGGCTATGTTATGGTGCAGGACACAGCTTGGGAAGGATATACCGAGATTCCCACCTGGATTATGCAGGGTTATATGACTCTGGCTTTTGAAGCACTGGAGCAGATGAAGGCCGTCGGCATAATGCCCACCCACTGTTTTTTGCAGGCAGGGGTCGGCTCGTTTGCCAGCGCTGTTGTTGGCTATCTGACCGCAGCGCTTGGCGATGACGCACCCAAGTTTATTATTGTCGAGCCACACAAGGCCAACTGTATCTACACATCAGCCGTGGCGGCCGACGGTCGCCCGCACAACGTCACAGGTGATCTGCACACACTTATGGCAGGGCTTGCCTGTGGTGAACCCAACACAGTAAGTTGGGAAATACTGCGCGACTACGCAACGGCCTATGTTTCCTGCCCCGATTACATTGCAGCTAACGGCATGCGGGTGCTGGCGGCCCCGGTTGGCGGCGACAAAGCCGTTATTTCCGGCGAATCTGGGGCTGTGACCACCGGCCTTGTGCAGTGGCTCATGGAGCATCCGGCAGCCGCCACCCAGCGTGAGGCGCTGGGACTAAACAGCAATTCCTCTGTGCTGGTTGTCAGCACCGAAGGCGACACCGCCCCCGACGTGTACAGAAACGTGGTCTGGTTCGGTGCTCACCCTGACAATGACTGCCAAGTATAACTACAAATGATGTATAAGGAGAGTATGTTAAAATGGACGCCAACAAAATCAATGAACTGAGCAAGAAATATCAGCCACGTATGGTAAAGTTTCTGCGCGACATGATCCGTATTCCCTCTGAAAGCTGTCAGGAAGAGGGCGTTATCAAGCGCATTGAGCAGGAAATGGTAACTGTGGGTTTTGACCGTGTGGAAATTGACAAGATGGGCAATGTCATTGGCTATCTGGGCAATGGTTCCCGTCTTATTGCCTTTGACGCGCACATTGATACAGTCGGCATTGGCGAGCGCGCCAACTGGACCTTTGACCCCTATGAGGGCTACGAAGACGAGGAAACCATCGGCGGGCGCGGCGGCTCGGATCAGGAAGGCGGCATGGCTTCCATGGTATACGGCGGCCTTATCATGAAGGAACTTGGCCTTATCCCGGCTGATGTTACCGTGGCAATGGTTGGCACCGTGCAGGAAGAAGACTGCGATGGCCTGTGCTGGCAATACCTCATCAAAGAACACGGCTTGAAGCCGGAATTTGTGGTTTCCACCGAGCCCACTGACGGTGGCATTTATCGCGGACAGCGCGGGCGCATGGAAATCCGCGTGGACGTGCGCGGCGTTTCCTGCCACGGTTCTGCCCCTGAACGCGGCGACAACGCCATCTTCAACATGGCCCATATTTTGACTGAGTTGGAAGAACTAAACAAAAGACTCAAGGACGACGATTTCCTGGGCAAGGGCACCCTTACCGTTTCCCAGATATTTTATTCCTCACCCTCACGCTGTGCAGTGGCTGACGGCTGCTCTATCTCCCTTGATCGCCGCCTGACCATGGGCGAAGACAAAGACTTGGCGCTTGGGCAGATTCGTGAATTGCCTTCTGTCAAAAAGCTGGGCGACAAGGCTACTGTGTCCATGTACACCTATGATTCCGCTTCCTGGACAAAGCTTGTCTACCCCACAGACTGTTACTTTCCCACCTGGGTGCTGCCCAAAGACTCTGTGGTGTGCAAATCCGCCGAAGAAGCCTACCGCGCACTCTTTAATGCCGAACCGCGTACTGACAAGTGGACATTCTCCACTAACGGCGTGTCCATTACGGGTATGCTCGGCATCCCTGTTGTTGGTTTTGGACCCGGCAAGGAAAAAGAAGCCCACGCCCCCAACGAAAAAACTTGGAAGGCGGACCTTGTGCGCTGTGCCGCCCTGTATGCTGCCCTGCCTGAAACCTATGTGCGCCGGAACAAGTAAGGTAGACGCCATGAGTGGTAGAAATAAAAATCTGGCAGTGATCGCCATTGGCGGCAACTCCCTGATCAGTAAAAAAAACAAAAAAAGCGTTGAGGATCAGTACGACGCCATCCGCGTAACTGTGCGCCACATTGCCGATGTTATTGAATCAGGCCGTCAGGTCTGCATTACGCACGGCAATGGGCCGCAGGTGGGTTTTATCCTGCTTCGTAGCGAAATTGCCCGCAAGCAAACCGGTATGCACCTTGTGCCGCTGGTTTCCTGTGTGGCAGATACCCAAGGCGCTATCGGCTGGCAGATACAGCAGGCGCTTTCCAACGAACTGCGCGACCGGGGCAACAAGGCCGCAGGCCGCGTGATAAGCCTGGTCACACAGGTGCGCGTGGATGCGGATGACCCCGGTTTTGACGCGCCGGACAAGTATGTAGGCGAGTTTTACGATGAGGCCGAATTGCTTGGGCTTAAGGCTCAGCACCCTGAATGGGTACTCAAGCAGGATGCCAACCGTGGCTGGCGTCGCGTGGTGCCAAGTCCGGTGCCCAGGGAAATTGTGGAGCTTGACGCCATTCGCGCTTTGCTTGCCGACGGTTTCAATCTCATCACCGTAGGCGGCGGGGGCATCCCCGTTGTTATCGACACCAGGAATGACCTGCGTGGTGTGGACGCTGTTATTGACAAAGATCTGGCTTCGTGTCTTTTAGCCAACGCACTGAAAGCCGGGCTGTTCGTGATATCAACAGGCGTGGAAAAGGTCTGCGTCAATTTTGGTAAACCTGACCAGAAGGAACTTTTCAGCGTTACAACTGCTGAAATACGCGCCTATTACGACGAAGGTCAGTTCCCGGCTGGCAGTATGGGGCCCAAAATCAAGGCTGCGCTTGATTTTCTTGATAACGGCGGGGAAGAAGTCATCATCACCAACCCGGAAAATATGAAGATTGCCATGTCAGGCAACGGCGGAACGCATATAAAGCAATGATAGCAAAGCTAGAGTATTTTCGTATTTACATTATGCTAGTTATATAAATAGTAATACTGCGTGGTAAATTATGCCTAAATTTTTAACAACTGCAGGATTAAATAATGCAATTGAACAGCTTGTCAATTCAACAAAAAATAATATTATTCTCGTGACACCATATGTAAATATCCACAAAAGATTAAAAGAAATTCTTATACAAAAGAAGTAATCTTGTTTGGAAAAGTTTTGAAGCCAGTTTCGTGGCTGGTACATGTGGATGCTTTGAAAGTTGTGGATATTTTCAACAGCAAAATGTTCTGAAATAAGTCTAACACCAAATATTAAGGAGAAACACTATGGATCGCACACGTATTCGCGAAATGATCAAAAGTCTGGCTCAGCTTGACTATAACAAAATGTATATGCACGACTTTCTGGAAACTTGGCATAAAAACGACGACGAAATTGCCGCCACATTCAAGGTTGCCGACATCTTGCGCGGTCTGCGTGAAGCGGGCATTGCCCCGCGCATTTTTGACTCTGGCCTTGGCATTTCGCTCTTTCGCGACAATTCCACCCGCACGCGCTTTTCTTTTGCCTCTGCCTGCAACCTGCTTGGCTTGACCGTGCAGGATCTGGACGAGGGCAAATCGCAGATTGCCCACGGCGAAACCGTACGCGAAACCGCCAACATGGTGTCTTTTATGGCGGAAACCATCGGTATTCGCGACGATATGTTCATCGGCAAGGGCAATGCCTATATGCGCGAAGTGTCCGCTGCCCTGGAGGAGGGCTACCGCGTGGGTGTGCTGGAACAGCGCCCGACCATCGTGGATTTGCAGTGTGATATTGACCACCCCACACAGTGCATGGCCGACATGCTGCACATCATCAACTACTACGGCGGCGTGGACAAGCTGAAGGGCAAAAAAATCGCCATGACATGGGCATACTCTCCCTCCTACGGCAAGCCCCTTTCCGTGCCGCAGGGTGTTATTGGCCTGATGACACGCTTTGGCATGGACGTGACGCTGGCTCACCCCAAGGGCTACGATGTCATGCCCGAAGTGGAGTCCATTGCCGCTGAAAACGCCAAGGCATCCGGCTGCACATACAAGCGCACCCATTCTATGGAAGATGCCTTTGAGGGGGCTGACATTGTCTATCCCAAAAGCTGGGCACCGTATGCCGCCATGGAAAAACGCTCCGACCTGTACACCAAGGGAGATCAGGACGGCATCAAGAAGTTGGAGAAGGAACTGCTTGCACAGAACTCCAACTTCAAGAAATGGGAATGCACCGAAAAGCTCATGAAGCGCACCAGCAAGGGGCAGGCCCTGTACATGCACTGCCTGCCTGCTGACATTACAGGCGTTTCCTGCAAGGAAGGCGAGGTAGAGGCATCAGTATTCGACCGCTACCGCGTACCCATGTACCGCGAAGCCAGCTATAAACCCTATATTATCGCCGCCATGATCTTGCTTGCCCGCAAGGCTGACCCGGCAGACACCCTCATGCGTCTGCTTGACAGCGGCGCTCAACGCATCCGGTAAACAGATCCATCGGCAATCCGTGGTCTTTCAGCCATTGGGGCTGGTTTGCCCGCGTCACAAACGATCTACGCTATGAAAACATTGGTCAGAAACGGAACAGTGGTAACGCCCAATGAGACGGTGGAAATGGATCTGCTGTTTGCAGAAGGCCGCATCATTGCCCTGGGCCGCGCTCTCAGTACTGACGGGGCAGTAACGGTGGACGCTTCCGGCAAGTACGTGCTGCCCGGCGGTGTGGACATACACACACATATAACTCTTGATATCGATGCAACTGGCCCGGACACTTACTTTTCCGGCACCATGCCCGCTGCCTGCGGCGGCACCACCACCGTTGTGGATCACATGGCCTTTATGCCCGAAGGCCGCGCCCTTGAGCAGCATATAGCGGCATACCGCGCACTTGCCGAAAACAAGGCCGCCGTGGATTACGGCTTTCATGCCGTCATGCAAAACCGTGATGAGGCGAGCCTGCAACGTCTTAAGTCCCTTCCCGGGCAGGGGTACACATCTATCAAGGCTTATATGACCTATGATAATCGCCTGGACGATGAGGCTCTGTTCAAACTTTTGCGACGCACTAATGAACTTGACATGCTGTGCGCGGTACACGCCGAAAATCACGATATAACCACCTTGTTGCGTGCCGAATGTAAGGCCGAAGGCCTTGGCGAACCGAAATGGCACGCCAAAAGCCGCCCGGCACGCACCGAGGCCGAGGCCGTAAGCCGTGTGCTGCATCTGGCGGCTATGGCCGACGATGCCACCGTGTACATTGCGCATGTATCATCGGCCCTGGGCCTTGCTGAAATACGCAAGGCCAGGGCGCAGGGGCAGAAGAATATCTTTGTGGAAACCTGTACTCAGTATCTTACCCTTACAGAAGAACGTTATTGCGATAAGGAAAAGGGCCTTAACTACATCATGTCCCCGCCGCTACGCACACAGGCGGATGTGGATGCCCTCTGGCAAGGTTTGATAAACGGCGAAATACAAACTATTGCCACGGATCATTGCTCCTTAACAACGGCAGACAAGGCGCGTGGGCGCGGTGACTTCACCCGCTGCCCCAGCGGCGCGCCCGGAATCGAAGAACGCTTTTCCCTGCTGTTTTCCGAAGGCGTTGCCAAGGGCCGCCTTTCCTTGAACGCCTTTGCCACTCTTGTTGCCGCAAATCCGGCAAAACTCACCGGGCTGTATCCGAAAAAAGGCGCGATCGTGCCAGGTTCCGATGCAGACCTTATTATTCTGGATCCAGGGCTCGACCCGGCAACCGAATACACCTTGTCGGCTTCAGACCTGCATGGCCCCTCGGATTATTCTGTCTATGAGGGCTTTAAGCTCACAGGCCGCATTGAAGCGGTGTATTTACGAGGTAGCTGCATCGTTCACAACAACACCTATCTGGGTAAACCCGGCGACGGGCAGTTTATGCAGCGGGGGCGCAACATGTTTCCAGGTTGATTTTGTAATTCTGGAGATATAAATGCTATACTTACGCAACGCCAGATATCTCGACAGTGTCACCTTCGCCCTTTTTGAGGGCAACATTGCCGTGGAAGAAGGCAAAAAAGGCGACATACGTCTGGATGTGGTCATTCCGCCCTTGTCGGAGCGTAACGTGGGTGATCGCGAGTTCGATTGCAAGGGTCAACTCGTCATGCGAGCCCTTTCCTGCGGCCATCATCATATCTATTCCATACTCTCACGGGGCATGCCGCCCCTGCCAAGAACACCGCAGAACTTCAACGAAATGCTGGAGCTTGTGTGGTGGCGGCTCGACAAATGCCTTGATAACGACATGACCTATGCCTCTGCGCTGGCCGCCGGACTTTTTATGGCAAAGAACGGCGTTGTCTTTTGCATTGACCACCATGCCTCACCGCTGGCGGCTGACGGCTCCCTTTCAGCCATATCCAAGGCTTTTGAGCAAATCGGCATAGGGCATCTGCTCTGCCACGAAACCTCTGACCGTGACGGCACAGATATTGCCATGAAAAGCCTTGCCGAGCACGAGCGCTTCTTTGCCGCAGGCGGCAAAGGGCATGTGGGGCTGCACGCCTCCTTCACCGTGTCCGACGACACATTAAAGGCCGCCGTTGCCTTGGCGCAGAAGTACGATACCGGCATTCACATTCATGTGGCCGAGGCCAAGTCCGATCAGAAACACTGTCTTGCCACCTACGGCAAAACAGTGGTGCAGCGGATGAAGGATGCGGGCGTACTGGATATGCCCAAGACCATTCTGGGGCATTGCGTGCATGTGAGTGAGGAAGACAAGGCCATCCTGGCCGCCTCGCCTGTCTGGATAGCCCAGAATGTCGAATCCAACATGAACAATAACGTGGGGCTTGGCGATTACAGCTTCAGCAAAAACGTCATGTTCGGCACAGACGGCATGCATTCCGACATGATTCGCTCTGCCCAGGCAGCCTATTTCACAGGCGTGATGACAGAAGGGCAAACTCTTGACGGGGCTTACAAGCGTTTGCGCAACGTCCACCGCCACAGTGCTTTGCACGGGCCTGTGGGCGATGGGGCCAACAATCTCATAATTTTTAATTACGACAGTCCGACTCCGCTTATACCGGATCTGCCCCACGGCAACGTACTTGGGCACTTCTTTTACGGTCTTTCGGCAAAAAACGTCAGTACTGTGGTGAGCCGGGGCAAAATTATTGTAGAAAATTGTCAGCTTGTCAGTGACGATGAAGAAGAAATTTTAGCCTCAGCCTGCGAGCAAGGCAAGCGGCTGTGGGAGAAACTGAGGTAGGCCAACATTAAAAATTTAACGGAGGGGACAATGGCTAGCGATCACATGCACGGCTTGAGTGCTGAGCAGCTGCTGAAATGGATTTTGGACGATCTTGAAAGGGGTTCTGTTTTCGGTATCGTAAAAGACCTCTTCTTTATCCCCAAGTCTGATGATCCCTTCCGCATGAAGCGGTATAACGTCACCTTGGAAACCCCACTGGGCGTGGCCGCGGGCCCACATAGTCAGATGGCACAGAACATCATCGCCGCGTGGTTCTGCGGAGCGCGTTACATGGAACTGAAAACCGTGCAGGTGCTTGACGCAATCACGGTGACAAAGCCCTGTATTGATATGGAAGATGAGGGCTACAACTGTGAGTGGTCGCAGGAGCTTAGCCTTGATAAAAGCTATGACGAGTATCTGAAGGCCTGGATTTTGCTGCACATCCTGCACCACCGTATGGGCTTTGCGGGTCAACCGGGTATGATTTTCAACATGAGCGCCGGCTACAGTATGGAGGGTATTTTAAACCCGAAAGTGCAGCGTTTTTTGGACAGCATGCAGGATGCTTCCAAAGATGTGCATGCCTTAACGCAGCGACTTGCACCGCTTTACCCTGCTGCAGCTGATATTGATATTCCAGGCTGCATTAGTGATAACCTTACCATTTCCTGTATGCACGGCTGCCCGCCCGATGAGGTGGAAAAAATAGCCCTGTATTTCATTAAAGAGCGCAAACTCAACACCACGCTCAAGATGAACCCCACACTGCTTGGGCCAAACCGCCTGCGCGGTATTTTGAACAAAACACTGGGTTATAAAGTGGAAGTGCCAGACATTGCCTTTGAGCACGACCTTCCTTACGAGGAAGCCCTGCGCATCATCAAAAGCTGCCGTGAGGCCGGAATCAGGGTCGGCAAGCCGTTTTCTGTCAAGCTTACCAACACCCTTGAAACCATAAACGCGGAGCAAAATTTGCCGGACAGTGAAAAAATGATCTACATGAGCGGCAGGTCGTTGCATCCCCTCTCCATTGCCGTGGCTGAGCGTCTGCAAAAAGACTTTGCCGGCGGTCTGGATATTTCTTTCTGTGCAGGCGTGGATGCGTTGAATGTGGCTGATACCCTCGCCTGCGGCCTCACTCCGATCACCGTGTGTTCTGACCTTCTGAAACCAGGTGGATACGGACGCCTGGCACAGTATATTATTAACCTGCGCCAGGCATTGAAGGATGCCAAGGCCAACAGCATCGAATCCTTTATTGTAAGCAGGGGCAAGGTTGGCGGGCACAAAAACGACCACGGCGACGCACACAAGTCAGCCGTACTGAAAAATCTTGAATCCTATGCAACGCAGGTTACCGCCGAAAACTCACGTTACGCCAAGGCCGGCGGTTCCGGAGATGTGAAAAGCCCTCGTCCGTTGCCGGTGCTTGACTGCGCCGCCGCCCCCTGCATGAGCGCCTGCCCGGCACAGCAGCCCGTGCCCGCCTATCTTGCACATGCGGCATCAGGTGACATGGATGCTGCACTTAAGGCCATTTATACCACCAATCCTTTCCCGAATGTGCTCGGCAAGATGTGCAATCAGGTCTGCAGGTCAAAGTGCATGCGCGGTCATTACGATGAAGGTTTGCACATCCGCGATATCAAGCGCTGCGCGGCGGAGCAGAGTAAGGGCAGAGCCGTAAAGCCGGCCCCTTTCAACGGGCGCATGGTCTCCGTGGTCGGCGGTGGGGTAGCCGGGCTTACCTGTGCGTACTATCTGGCGCTTTCCGGCTGCAAGGTCAGCGTGTATGAGGCAACCGATGCACTCGGCGGGTATATTCTGAGCAAGATGACCCGCGAGGCAGAGCGTATTGCCAAGGATGTGGACGCCATATTGGCCCTTGGGGTGAAGGTGTACACCAATCACCGTGTAGATGAAGCAATGGACAAGCTCAAAGCATCCTGCTCAGCTGTGTACAACGCGACCACAGGAAGCAGTCTTTCTCTGGTTGAATCGGTAGGTTGCGGCAGGCGTGCGGCAATGGACATTTTATCCAGACTGGGAATTATTCCGCTGGTCAAATCCACACATAGCGCTGGTCTTGATTACACTGCCCTGCGCGCAAAGCAGGCATATCGTGTTGCGCCTCACGGTAAAACTACAGCTTGTGAGAATGCCGCCGAAGAAGCGGATCGCTGCCTTCAGTGCGATCGTTACTGCGGTATCTGCGTTAGTGTATGTCCCAACAGAGCCAATGTGCTGCTTGCTTCGCAACTGCGCTCATACCCCGTGCAGGAGGCCGTGCGCGCCAAGGAAGGAGTGCGCATAGTTACCGTAGCTCAGGGGAACGTGCGTCTGCCCTGGCAGGTGGTGAATCTGGGCGATTTCTGCAACGAATGTGGCAACTGTGCGGCCTTTTGCCCCTCTATGGATGCGCCTTATCGCATAAAGTACCGTCTGCACCTCTCGGAAAAATCCTTTTTGGCAGATCAAAACGGCCTTTTGCGCCTCTCAGCCACACTCACCAAAGGCAAGCGTCAGGGCGAGAACTTTAGTCTGTGCGCTGAACCTGACGTGTATGTCTACAAAGACAGGCATATGCGCGTGAAGCTCAACAGGCTTAGTCTTGTCGCCCTTGAAGTGGAACTTTTAGATAAAAAAGCCTCGTCCGCTTCGCTTTTGCAGGCCGTTCAGGCGATCATTTTTTCAGAACTCACGGCTGACACATCCACTGTGTGCGCGGCCTTGCAATAATAACCTCTAGAAGAGATCCAGGAGATCTATATGAAAAACAAACAGTCATCTCCACAGCATGTCAGTGAACTTATCTATCCCCTGGATGCCAATCCGCCTTTTGGCGTGACCGTGCTTGCCGCCGTCCAGCACATTCTGGCCATGATCATCGGCGTTATGACGCCACCGCTGATTGTGGCGAACGCTTTTGGAGCTCCTGCTGACGCTGTGGCCTACCTTGTCAGCATGTCGCTCTTTTTTGCTGGAGCGAGTATTATTGTACAGGTAAGCCGACCTTTCGGCATCGGCTCCGGCATGCTCAATGTGCAGGCCACTTCCTTTGCCTTTCCGGCCACGCTTATCTCCATAGGCATGGCCTTTATGCAGACTCAGGGCATGACATGGGACGCAACCCTGTGTACCCTTTTCGGCGTCTGCTTTGTCGGTTCTTTCTGGCTGGTTTTGGGCGCGTACGTCATTGTGTATCTGCGCAAGATAATCACCCACACCGTTGCCGGTGTTACCGTGCTTATGATCGGCGCTTCCCTTGTCAAGGTGGGCGCGGTTGATCTTGGCGGCGGTTTTGCTTCCATGAAGGCCGGCAGTTACGGCAGTTTGAGCAACCTTTTGCTGGGAGCCATCGTTATTTTGTCCGTGGTGTTTGTCAACCGCCTGAAAAATCCCATTTTCCGCATGTGCTCGCTGGTGCTTGGCATGGGCATGGGTTTTCTGGCTGCAATAATCTTGGGTAAGGTGGACTGGAGCATTTTAACCCGTCCGCACAGCTATTTTATGGTGCCCGTGCCCTTCAAATTCGGTTTCTTCGGCTTTGACTGGGAAGCTTTCGGGATATGCTCCTTCATCTTCCTCGTGCTCATTATTGAGGCCATTGGCGACATTACTGCAACAGCCTCAGTGTCGGAGCAGCCCACGCACGGCTCAGTATACCGCAGCCGTCTTAAGGGCGGCATATTGTGCGGCGGCCTGTTCTCGGCACTGGCTGCCGTGTTTTGCGGCTTCCCACAGATTACCTTTGCCCAGAATAACGGCGTTATTCAGCTTTCAGGCGTTGCCAGCCGCAAGGTTGGCCGTTTTTGCGGTGTGCTGTTCATGCTGTTTGCTATCTTCCCGGTGGTGGTGGTGGTATTTGAACTGCTGCCGCGTCCGGTGCTCGGCGGGGCGCTGGTTGTGCTGTTTGGCACCATTGCCACCTCAGGCATACGCATTTTGGCGGAAAATGGCGTGAACAGGCGTGAAAGCATTGTCATTGCCACGGCTATCGGTGTTGGGCTTGTTTCCATGTTGACGCCTGACATTTTTGCCCACATGCCGCAGTTCTTTAAAATATTCTTTCATTCCCCAGTGGTTTCGGGCGGCGTTACAGCCATGATTGTACACCAGATATTGCCCAAGCCGCCGATTGTTGCTGAGGACGATGAAGAAGATGAGGCAGATGCCCATCCTATTCAAGAAATGTACATCAAAGAACCCACTGAAGAAGAGCGTTGAGTAGGCCTTATTAGGAACAGGAGGCAGATGTGGCTACATTTACAGTGAACGGCAAGGCCGTAAGTACCAATAGCGACAGCAAGAAGCTTTTGGCTTTTTTGCGGGAAGATTTGCGACTTATTTCCGTTAAAAACGGCTGTGGTGCGGGTGCCTGCGGCACCTGCACTGTGCTTGTTGACGGTAAGATCACCCGTGCCTGCATACCGACTGTGGGTAAGATGGAAAGTAAGAGCGTTATCACTGTGGAGGGCTTAAACCAAAGAGAAAAAGACGTCTACGCTTATGCCTTTGCCAAAGCCGGGGCAGTGCAGTGCGGTTTTTGTATTCCCGGCATGGTTATCAGCGCCAAAGGGCTATTGGATACTACGCCGGACCCCACGCGCGAGGATGTGAAAAAGGCTCTGCGCGGGAATATCTGTCGCTGCACGGGCTATGTGAAGATTGAAGACGCCGTGCTTCTGGCGGCGGAGATGTTCAAGAAAAACAAGCCCATCCCTGATGTGGATCATAAGGGTGGACTTGGCGAGAACCTCTTTCGCTTGGACGCGCAGGAAAAGACCTTGGGCTATGGAGAATATGTGGATGACCTTGCCTTTGAAGGCATGCTCTACGCCAAGGCTCTGCGCACAAAATATCCCAGAGCGAAAGTGCTCAGCATGGATACGGAAAAGGCGGCACGACACCCTGAGGCCGTGCGTATCATCACCGCCGGCGACATTCCCGGCAAGAAGAAGCTTGGGCATCTGGTCAAGGACTGGGATGCACTGATAGCCGTTGGTGAAACAACCCGCTATGTGGGTGATTCCGTGGCGCTGGCTGTAACTGAACGCAGGGAAGCGCTTGATGAGGTACTAGCCCTTGTTGAGGTGGAATATGAGGAATTAAAGCCTCTTGTTTCGCCTGCGGAATCCCTTGCCCCTGGTGCGCCGCTCATACACGAGTCTGGCAACCTGTTGCGTGAGGAAATACTGGACAAGGGGGATGCCGATGCCGCCATTGCCGGAGCTAAGCATGTGGTGAGCAGACACTATTCCCTGCCCTTCACCGAGCATGCATTTATGGAGCCGGAGTGTGCCATTGCCATGCCCGAAGACGATGGTATTTTAGTGTATACCGGTGGACAGAGCATCTATGACGAGCAGCACGAAATATCAAATCTGCTCGGCCTGCCGTACGAGAAGGTGCATATACACTCACAGCTTGTGGGCGGCGGCTTTGGCGGTAAGGAAGATATGGCGGTGCAGCACCATGCGGCACTGGCTGCCTGGATAGTGAAAAAGCCGGTCAAGGTCAGACTTTCCCGTCAGGAAAGCCTGATGATCCACCCCAAGCGTCATGCCATGGAAATAGACTGCACCACAGCTTGCGATGGAAACGGCATCATTCTTGGAGCCAAATTCACCATCATTTCAGACACGGGGGCCTATGCCTCACTGGGTGGGCCGGTATTGCAGCGGGCCTGTACGCACGCAGGGGGGCCGTATAACTTCCAGAATTTCCATGTGGTTGGCAGGGCTGCGTACACCAACAACGTACCCGGTGGAGCTTTCCGTGGTTTTGGCGTAACGCAGTCGGCCTTTGCCATGGAATGCAACCTCAACCTGCTTGCCGAGATAGTGGGTATTTCACCTTGGGAAATACGCTACCGCAATGCCGTGCGTCCAGGGCAGGTGCTGCCCAACGGGCAGATTGCCGACGATTCCACGGGTGTTGTGCAGTGCCTTGAGGCTGTGAAAGAGGTCTATGAAAATGCCCGGTACGCGGGCATTGCCTCCTGCTTCAAGAATGCGGGTGTTGGCGTTGGCATACCCGATACCGGGCGCTGCATCATTTCCATTGAGCAGGGCAAGCTGCATATCCGATGCTCTGCGGCCTGCATAGGGCAGGGCATGGCCACGGTCATGCTGCAGATGGCCTGTGAAACAACCGGGCTTGCGCCGGATATGTTTGTTGTGGAACCGCCGGACACGCGCCGTACCCCAAATTCAGGCACTACCACGGCTTCGCGCCAGACGCTCGTCAGCGGTGAAGCGGTGACCAGGGCGGCCAGGATGGTCAGGGTGGAGCTGGATGCCGGCAAAACCCTAGCTGATCTGGAAAGCAGGGAATTTTATGCGGAATATGTTGCCGAAACCGACCCCATGGGCAGCCCGAAGCCAAATCCTGTAAGCCATGTGGCCTACGGTTATGCCGCTCAGGTGGTGCGTCTGGACGAGCAGGGCAAGGTTATAGATGTAACCGCTGCCTATGATGTGGGGCGTGTGGTCAACCCGAAAGCTGCCGAGGGACAGATTGAAGGCGGCGTCGCCATGGGTCTTGGCTATGCCTTAACCGAGGACTTCCCTGTGGAAGGCGGCTATATCAAGGCCAGATACGGCACATTGGGGCTTTTCAGGGCAACCGAAACCCCGCCCATCATCGTGTGGATCATGCATCAAAAAAAGCACCTTGGTCCCTTTGCTTACGGCGCCAAAGGTACGGGCGAGCTTGCCTGCATCCCCACAGCTCCAGCTGTGCAGGGGGCCTATTACAAGTTGGATAAGGTGTTCCGCACAAAGCTGCCGCTTGAAAACACCTTTTATAGAAAATCTAAAAACAAATAACCAGTGAATGGGGGAAGTAATGAAAAAAATTGCGACGTTACTGCTGGCAGCCGGACTTGTGTTCGGTACAACAACAGGCGCAAGTGCCATTGACTTCAAAGTCAAGGGCGAATGGATCATGAGTTTTGACTATGGGCAAAACGGCAGGATTACCGGCGGCAACGGCGGTACCGGCTGGAACAACAGGGGCAGTGCCGGCGCTTCCGATGAGTTCGAGGCCGTGCAGCGCGTACGTGTGCGCTTGGACGCCGTGGCATCGGAATCCTTGTCCGGTACCGTGCATCTTGAAATGGGCGACACGACCTGGGGCAGCAACAGAGTGGGCGTGAACAGCAGCGAAGGTGGCGCACTTGGTTCTGACGGTCATCCCGTGGAATTGAAGAACGCCTACATCGACTGGACGCCCCCGAACACCGATTTGAAGATCCGCATGGGTATTCAGGGCATAAAGCTGCCGAGTTTCACCACCGGGTCACAGGTATTCAATCATGACGCGGCCGGTATTACGGCAAGTTACACATTCAACGACAACGTGGCCCTGACAGGTTTCTGGGCACGTGCGTATAATGACAACTTTGGAGAAAACAACATCTTGGGCCACCATGTCAATGCAAACTATCTGGACAATTTTGACGTAGCAGGTCTTATTCTGCCGCTTACCTTTGACGGTCTGAAAGTAAGCCCTTGGGTGATGGGCGGCATTGTAGGTCCAAACTCTGGCGGGGATCATTTCGCCGGTACTTCCGGTGCTGCCGCAGGCGACATCAGGGCAGGCATGGTTCCTGTGGGTGGCGCATACCGCAAGGACGGCACCCCTTCTGACAAGTATCTGCAAAACTACGGAAGTGCTTTCTGGGCAGGCGTGACAGGTGATGCCACCGTATGGGACCCTTTCCGCATTGCCTTTGATGTAAACTATGGTGCAATAACGTGGGGAGAAGACGGTCGTTTGAACCGCAGTGGCTGGCTGGCCTCTTTGCTGTTTGAATACAAGCTTGACTGGGCTATTCCCGGCATCTACGGCTGGTATTCCACAGGCGATGACAGCGACCCCAGCAACGGTTCCGAGCGTATGCCCACGTTCTCAACCATCCACACCAACAACGGCTTTTCCTCCTTTGCCTTCAACGGTCAGCCCTGGATTCCTGAAGGCGGGCGCGACAACGTGATAGGCAGAACTATGATAGGCACCTGGGGTGTGGGAGCTCATTTGAAGGATATGAGCTTTATTGACGATCTCAAGCACACGTTCCGCGTGAACTACATCGGCGGCACCAACTCCCCGACCTTTGCGCGCCGCTATCTTGCCGGCAATAATCCCGACAACGGCAGAAGTGCCATCCTTAACAACATATCCGGCCCCAATGCCTATGGGTTGGGCATGGATCCGCTGTATCTGACCACGATGGACAGCGCGCTTGAAATTGGACTGGCTAACGAATACCAAGTGTATGAAAACTTCAAAATATACTTTGAAGGTTCCTACTTGGCTACCTTTATTGACAAAAACGTGTGGAAAAACAGCAAAATGAACGGCAAAAGCGATCAGGTGCGTGATCCCTGGAATATTAACCTGACCTTTATTTACTCATTCTAATCGGGCCAGCCGAACTGATGACAGGGAATGCCCGTAAACGGTACCGGAGGGATTTGCTTTTCAATGATTTGATATCTGTAATCCCTTGTTCTTGTTTCACAACAATATCAAAAATCATCACAAAGGTGAAATTCTCCGGTACCGACGATGAGCAACAAAATGAATTTAAAAGCCTGCCGCCTTGTTATCAAGGGCGGGGGCGAAATGGCAAGCGGCATAGCTGTGCGCATGTACAGGGCAGGCTTGCGCGAAATACTGCTGTTGGAAGCGCCTGCCCCCCTGGCAGTACGCCGCACGGTAAGTTTTTGCGAGGCCGTATACGATGGTGAGCAAAAGGTGGAAGGTGTCTTAGCCCGCCGTGAGCAGAACCGCGAAGAGATTGCCGCCTTGTGGCGGCAGGGCATTATCGCCGTGGCTGTTGACCCCGACTGGAAGTTGCTTGGGCAGATACGGCCGCATGTGTGTGTGGATGCGATTTTAGCTAAGCGCAACACGGGCACGGCCCTTTCCGATGCACCGCTCACACTGGGCCTTGGGCCCGGCTTTACGGCGGGAGTGGACGCTCACGCCGTCATTGAGACCAACCGGGGGCACAACCTGGGGCGCGTGTACACCGAAGGTTCGGCGCAGGCCAATACCTGTATTCCCGGCGACATTGGCGGCTATACCGTGGAGCGCGTGCTGCGCGCGCCCGAAGATGGCATAACGCGTGCGCACAGGAAAATCGGTGAGCTTGTGCGGGCCGGAGATGCGGTGCTCAACGTGGGCGCAGTGCCCGTTACAGCACAGATTGACGGCGTGGTGCGCGGACTTGTCCGTTCAGGGGTGTCGGTAACAAAGGGAACCAAGGTTGGAGACATAGACCCGAGGGGAAATGCAGAATTTTGCTACACTGTGTCGGAGAAAGCGCGAGCGCTGGGCGGGGCGGTTTTAGAAGCAATCTGCACTTTTATAACGAATTGACCCCGCACCAGCAAAAATTTTCACCAGAGCATTTGCTGTTGAGAACATCCACAGCTTTCAAAGCATCCACATGTATCATCCGCAGTAACTGGCTTCAAAGAGAGTACCAGGGGTTGACGCCCGATACTCTCGTAATTTTCCTATTCCGGCAGTGGCACATCAGTCAGAAAGCCGGACGACATGCACTTTGCTATCATTGCGCCTGAACCGTCAAAAATTTCGACGTCATAGATTACGATGTGCCGGCCTGCGCGCACCACCTTGGCTTCCGCCACAAGCGGGCCGGTTTTCCCCGGCCGCAGAAACTCAATATTTGTGCTGAGACTGACGACAGCTGTTTTTGTATCCGCATTCGCGGCCGCGCCGAAGGCAACGTCGGCCAGTGAAAAAATAGCGCCGCCGTGGGCCATGCCCACGCCGTTTCTGTGGTGTTCCGCAAGGGGCATGCTGACCTTTGCGTAATCCTTGCGCACCTCGTCAATGCTCATGTTAAGATGACGCACAAGTTTGTCATGGTCAGCAACGTAACTTTTCATTGTTCGCTCCCGTCATGCAACCTGCTGTATGCCGTCCAGTTTCCATGCGTCGTTTTCTGTCGTCCGCACAAAATGCCAAATCTCACGCGTGGACGTCGGGGCATCCTGATCTTGTCTTTCGCGCATGAGCACGTCAAAAAATACTTCAGCGCGTTCGTCGTTGCCGTCGGTTTCAATGTGCAGTAAATGGGCGTTGACGAGAAGCAGCTCTGTGGTTGACGGCTCCGGGTCTTCTTCCATCTGCTCGCGCACGGCCGCGATCACGGCCGGTGTGGCAAAATCGGCTATATCTTCAAGGTCGAGTTTGTCCCATGCGTTTTGCAGGCGTCTATAGGCCATTTTTGCCCCGCGCAGGAATTCTTCCGTATCAAAACCCGCAGGCACGCCGTGAGGTATGCCTGCATCGGCCTGCGCGGCGTCCCGGCCTGTGTCGCGCAACCGTCCCCAGCCGGCGGCGTCATATGTCGGGGTGTTGTTTTGCGGCGGCATGGAAGAAGGAGAAGTTGCGGCATATGCCGACGCCTCTTGCGGTCTCGCGTCTGCCGTTTTTGCGCGCCCGCGCGCAAAAAGCTTGAGGCCGAAGTACAGCAGCAGACCGAAAATCAGAATATCCAAAAAACCGCCGCCTGCGAAGCCGTGGCCGAAAAGCATGGAACCTATGAGCGTGCCCGCCAGAAGTCCGCCGAACAGGCCGCCCATGCCGGGCCGCTGCATGGCTGCGGGGAATGCCCCCTTTGACGGCGCGCTCTGCGTTGAAGGAGCCTGACGCGTCATGCCGGGCGCTGGTGCCGGCCGGCTCATAAAGGGTTTGCCGCCGAAGGAGCGGCCGCCGCCAAAACGCGCCGCCTCAGCCGATTCCGACAGGCAAAGTGCGCAAGTTGCGAAGAACAGAAAAAAGAAAATCAGAATGCTGTGTGTTTTCATGCGCTGTCCCGGGTAAAAAATGTTTCATCTTAATTATATAAATTCGGGCCTCTAAAAGCAAGAACGTTATTCTGCATTATGATCAATTATTGATAAGTTAAAATGACGGCAAATTTATCCGCTTCTGTTGACCACAGATTTTTCGTGGAAAAGCCGTTTTCAATGTTTGCGGGATTCCGTAACCTGACCGTCCACGTAAAACCATAACAGCGCTCCGAGTTCGAGGGGACGCGGCCTGCCGTCCGGACCCCGCAGGGGTTCTCCCTCTGTCAGGGCCATACAGCACCACCAGCCCGGCTGATTGAGCACTGAGGCAAACTGGCCGGCGGCGTCAGCCACGACAGCCAGCTCTTCATGCCATGGGGTGGGTGCGGTGCTTTTGTCCGTGTTGATGCGGGCAAGACGTATGGTTGTATTGGGCAGGGGCGTGCCGTTCAGGAGTACACGGCCGGCAAAGAGCGCAGGCGAGGCGAGGCCAAAGGGGCGGGTCAGCGGCTGTATTTCAAAACGTTGTCCCACGGGGGAGTTCCATCCACGTTCCACGCCGTGCACGGGCAGCATTGTTTTGGCAAAATGCTGCAGAAAACGATCCCGCGTTGCATCCCACCAGGGGCGGGCCTCAATGATGAATTGATAGAGGCCCGGTTTGTCAAAGGCCACGTTGGCCCCCCATGCCTTCTGGTTAAGATAGCGTATTTCCTCCATATCGCCGAGGAGATCGCGTCGTTCAGGCTGCAGGACTCCGTCTTTGACAGACACTGCGTTGTCATAGCGCAACACGGCGAAGAGCCGGGGCATGTCCATAACCATGGCTTCCCTGTTGAACGGGTGTATCATGGTGATCAGCACGTCCGCTTCTTCGGCGATATTTGCTTCTGAGGATGCGTCGTCGGAGTGCGGAACCTGGGTGGGAGGAATTTCGTCGGGGCGTTGCGTTGTCTTCAGTGTTTTTGATTCTTCGGCGGAAGAAGCTTGAGTGGGTCTTGCCTTGGGCTGTGCGTTTTTTCCCGCCGTCTTCTGGGCGTCTTCGCCGGTGACGGCAGGGGCTTCCACATTGGTGCGGCTCGGCACAAGCAGCGTTACCTGCGCCCACGCTGTCGCAGCGGGTAAAAGACAGCAAATCACCCCGGAAAGGACGAGCGCCGCAACACGGTGTCTTTCAGACCGATGCGGCATGACAAAACAGGCGACTGGCATACAACCCTCTGGTGTTTGTAGAGTGCAGCAACTGTGGAAGCGACAGTTGCATCCTAGCGGAATTACGCTGTCCTGTCAGCTGTGCAGGGGCGTTCTGGCCACAATGAGAACATATATTCCCTGCGCGCCGGCAGCGCGCAGGGCGTGTGTGGCCGCCGACAGGGTAATGCCTGTTGTCATCACGTCGTCAATAAGCCAGACGCGCATATCCTTCGCTGCCGCTGGGGCGTGAAATGCATGGTGTTTGTTGCGTCGGCGTTCAGCGGCGGAGAGGCCTGTTTGCGGAATATGCGGCGCATGGCGGCGCAGCAGTTCCGTTTGCAGGGGGATGCCGGAGAGTTTGTGCAGAGCCTTTGCCAACTCGTGGGCCTGATTGAATCCCCGTCTGCGCAGATGCACGGGATGCTGTGGCACGGCCGTCAGCGCGTCCGGCCACGGCAAACAGCAGGATGCTTCAAGCAGGCAGGCGCCGAGCAGGGGCGCCAAAAACAATGCGCCGCCAAATTTGAGTCTGAGTAGCGCATCGCGCAGTGTGTTCTGATAAAGGCCGTATGCGGCAATGCCATCCCAGGATGCTGGATTTTGCCTGCAGAGGGCGCACGGCGCCGGGGCTGTTTGTAAGGGCACGGCGCAGTGCGGACAACGCGGGCCTTTGTAGGGCGTGAACAGGATGGAGCATTGCGGGCACAACGGTGCCGCAGCGCCGGCTGGGCCGTTTTTCGGCGTGTCAAGCGCATTTGAGGGCAACTCCGGAGTGAATGGAGCGAGGCAGTTTGCGCAGCGCGTTTGTCCGAGTCCCATATTGCGCCACAAAAGACGCAGTTTGTTTGGAATCATGTCTGCGGCTGTGAGGGTTTATGTATTTTCGCGCATCCCGGCCGCCCACTGCCCCCAGTTGCGGCCAAGATCGCGCAGACAGGCGCAGGCCCGCCTGCGCCGCAAAAGATCCTTGGGGTCTTCAAGGCCGCGAAGCAAGCGCGTTTGCCGCAATTCAGCCCCAAGCGCACGCAGAAAATATCCGAGCGTAAGCAGGGAGCCGCCAAACAGTCGTCTGCCGCGTTTTCTGCCTGCCGTCAGCGTTGCGACTACGGCGTTCTGCGGGTTCCGCTGCTGCGGACTCTGTTCCCGCGCGGCCCAAAAACGCTGGCTTCTGTCAATGAGGGCCTTGAAATGAGACGGCAGGGCATAAAAATAGACAGGGGCGGCAATGAAAACAAGCGGCGCGCTCAGCAGCAGGGCAAAGATTTCTTCCGTCTGATCCGGCCTGCAGGCGGTTGATACCTCAATCCGGCACGAATGCGGCGGCGGCGCGCACTTTCTGCAGCCGGTGCAGGGCTGTATGCTGTAGTCGCGCAAGGCGACAGGGCGCATGCCGACGCCTGCCTCTGCCGCGCCTTCAGCAAAAAAGCGGGCTGCAGTGTCGCTCACCCCTCCAGGCCTTGGGCTGCATAAAAGTGTCACAGCGCTCATTGGGCGTAGTTGCCGCAGAACGGATTGTTGACGCGTTCATCGCCGATTGTTGTTGCGGGGCCGTGACCTGGAAAAACTCTTGTTTCTGTTGGCAGCGTGAAGAGCTTTTCGTGAATGGAACGCAGCAGGGTTGCGTGGTCTCCGCCGGGGAAATCCGTGCGTCCTATGGAACGGTAAAAGAGCGTGTC
>JAISKZ010000038.1 GCA_031260725.1 Desulfovibrio sp.
CCATGCATCCGTCCATGGCCTTGCGTCTTATGCTGCCGCAGCAGGAGGGCCACGACAATTCAGGTTTTGCGATGGTAATGCAGGATCTGGACGGGGTTTTTGCCCCCTATAAAGACAAGCCCCTGCTCTCGCTCGCGTGCACGTCAAAGGGCATGCAGATAGTCAGTGATTATATGGAAGAAAAGGGTTTTGTGCAGGTTTTTCAGTGGAAGCCCGATATGGATTTGCGGGCCGGCCTGAAAATTGCCGCAATGCCGGGTTATGTATTTCGCAATTATGATTATCCTGAGCGCGCACTCCACAGCAGCCGGGAAGAACGCGAAGAACTGCTGCTCGACACGCGCCTTGCGTTGCGCAATCTTCTGAAAGGCGACAAGAACGGCTTTGTGTATTCCTTCTGGCCTGACGTGCTGACCCTGAAGGAAATCGGCGATCCGTCCGACATTGCCACCTGCTTCAGGCTTTGGGACGATGACGGACGACTGATGGCCAAGAGCATTGTGTCACAGTGCCGTCAAAACACCAATTACGCCATTGTGCGCTATGCGGCACATCCATTCTTTTTGCAGGGCTATACCCTGTGCGCGAACGGCGAGAACACGTTTTTTACAAAGAACATGGAATGTCAAAAAACGCTGCACCGCGGCTACATAGGCTTTGAGTCCGACTCGCAAAATTTTCTCTATACGCTGCACTATGTGCTGCACGAGCTGAAATGGCCCATCAAATACTATAAACATGTGATCACGCCCCTGCCCTTTGTGGAGATGGAAAAGCGGGCGGACAAAAAGGAGCTCTATCTCATCCGCGAAGCTCTGGCGCATCTGGAAATCAATGGTCCGAACACCATCATCGGACATCTGCCCGACGGGCAGATGTTTACATGTTGCGACTCAAAAAAACTGCGTCCTGTGGTGCTGGGCGGCAACGACGAAATGGTGGCCGTCACTTCCGAGGTCTGCGGGCTGAACACCATCCTGCCGGACCGTGACGCATCAAAGGATATTTATCCCCACGAAAGGGAAATGGTAGTCATTGACAACGACCTGGCAGTGCGGCGATGGAATCAGTAAAAACCCAGGATATAAGCGTCAACGATCTTCCGTGGAAGATTGCTTACCACCCGGAGCGCTGCACCATGTGCGGCTCCTGTGTGGCTGCCTGTACGTTTAACGCCATTGAGGCGGGGGTAGTTCGTCTGAGTGTGACGGTTTCCCGCAAGCCGTTTCCTGAACCGGTGCCGGAACATACCGCGAAGCCGGTGATTCGTCAGAAAGCATGCATCTCGAAAGCCTGCACCGGTTGCGGCATGTGCGAAAAAATCTGCCCCAACAATGCCATTGCCCCTGTGCGCAACGACGACAGCCGCTTCCTGCTGCTTGCCCGCGCCAAAGGCCCCATCAAACGCGGCGGACGCACCAATCTGAACAAGCAGCGTACACTTGACGCCATCATTGTGGGCCGCATCAGTCAGATGACAGACCCCTCCCTGGATTCCGAGCGGCATACCTTTGACATCCGTTCGCCCTTTGGCCGTATTCTGCCGGCAAAAGAGCTTCCTTTTCGCGTGAGGGGCGACAATCTTGTGCTGGCGGAAAAAACGCCTCCTGTACACTGGATTTACCCGGCCATTTTCAGTGACATGAGCATAGGCGCGCTTTCCACCAGAGCCTGGGAGGCTCTGGCGCTTGCCACGGCGTACCTGAATGAAAAACACGATCTGCCGGTGCGCATGTGCTCCGGCGAAGGCGGCATGCCCATAAAACTTCTGGAAGCAGAACAGGTTAAATATGTTATTTTGCAGATCGCGTCCGGGCATTTTGGCTGGAACAGGATTATCAAGGCGATGCCGCGGATGAAGGCAGATCCGGCCGGCGTGCTGATAAAGATCGGTCAGGGCGCAAAACCCGGCGACGGCGGCCTGCTGCCCGCCGCCAAGGTCGCCCCGCATATTCAGGCAATACGCGGCGTGCCGAAGGCGACGCTGCATTCTCCGCCGAACCATCAGGGTCTGTATTCCATTGAAGAATCGGTGCAGAAAATGCACCTTTCACTCAATGCCGCTTTCGGCTTTCGCGTGCCTGTGGGCATCAAGTGCGCGGCTTCCGCCACGTCCGTCTCTGTGTACAACAACCTTCTGCGTGATCCGTATAAAATCTGTGGCGGTTTCTTTATTGACGGTATTCAGGGCGGGACCGGCGCGGCTAATGAGGTGTCGCTTGATCATACCGGCCATCCGGTTGTTTCCAAATTGCGTGACTGCTATCTGGCCGCCGTTTCACAGGGCCTGCAGGGGCAGATTCCGCTGTGGGCGGGGGGGGGCACCGGCATGACGGGCAATGCCGCTGCGGACGCCTTTAAAATGATTTGCCTCGGCGCGAACGGCGTTATTATGGGCAAGATACTGATTCAGCTTCTGGGCTGTGTGGGCAATGAACGGGGCCGCTGCAACGCGTGTTCCAGCGGCCGGTGCCCCACCGGCATCTGCACGCAGGAACCGCGTCTTGTCAAACGGCTGGACATAGACAGGGGCGCGCAGAATGTTGTGGACTACATGCTGGCCTTTGACAGTGAAATACGCAAGTTGCTTGCCCCTGTGGGCAATAGCTCCCTGCCCGTGGGCCGCTCTGATGCGCTGATTTCCACGGACAAGGCCGTGGCGGACAAACTGGGCATTCAGTATGCCTGCTGAAATATAATTATTGTCAGCCTGTTTGTTGG
Source organism: Desulfovibrio sp. (assembly GCA_031260725.1). Classification (GTDB taxonomy): domain Bacteria; phylum Desulfobacterota; class Desulfovibrionia; order Desulfovibrionales; family Desulfovibrionaceae; genus Desulfovibrio. Next base: position 2,722 of record JAISKZ010000038.1, read on the forward strand.
CTTGCCGCGAAGCGGCGGGGCATAAACAAATAGTAAATATAATAAAGAGATATCAAGTGCTGTCACGAATCAGGGTCAGGAATGACGCCGCGACGGCAACGGGAGCGAACCATGCCGCGCCTTAGCACAGTGAACAATCACGATCGCATGTCAACCCAGAATCTGCTGCTGGCTATTGAGAGCGCCGTGGCAAAGGGCGAGACGGATTTTTATATTGAGGCTTCGGGCCAGCACGACATCGGCGGCCCTCTTTGGAACCGGGACGGGAAAAAACTGATGTTCAGGGTCAGCAATCCCGGCCAGCGGGTTGGTTCCATGTGCATGACCAATACAGAAATTGTTGTCGAGGGGCCGGCCCCGGCTGACGCAGGCTGGCTGAACGCAGGCGGACGCATTGTGGTGCTCGGCGACGCGGGAGATACGGCGGGGCATTGCGCCGCGGGCGGCGTCATTTATATCGGCGGCAGCGCGGGCGCGCGTTCAGGCTCTCTGATGAAACACGATCCGCTTTATGAGCCGCCGGAACTCTGGGTGCTGAAGAATGTCGGCAGTTTTTCTTTTGAATTCATGGGCGGCGGCAAGGCTGTGGTTTGCGGCTGCGAAAGTCAGAAACTGCCCTCTGTGTTGGGCGAACGCCCCTGTGTGGGCATGGTCGGAGGGCTTGTGTATTTTCGCGGGCATGTCGCTTCGTTGCCGGCGGACGTGCGGATAAGCTCCCTCAATGAAGAGGATATCGCCTGGCTTGGCGCGGGTCTCAAAAATTTTATCAATGCCGTTGACAGGCCGGAGCTGTATCACGAGCTTGCCGTCTGGGCGCAGTGGCAGAAAATCACGCCGCTCTCGTTTGAGGAACGCGGGCTGGCCCAGGCTGTGAGCATAGGCGAATTTCGCGCCAGTGAATGGATCAAGGGCGGGATATTCAGTGACGTCTTTCACGACTGTTTTCAAGTCAATGCCCTTGTGGCGCGCGGTGAGGATCGTTTGCGCGTGCCGTATTGGGAAAATACTTCCTTGGCCGCCCCCTGTGAAATTTTCTGTCCGGCTTCCATTCCAAGCCAGCGGCGTTTTAATCTGTTGCGTGAGGGCAAGATTGAAGACGCCTATCGTCTGGTGCTTGAATATACGCCGTTTCCGGGTTCCGTTTGTGACAGCGTTTGCCCCAATCCCTGTATGGACGGGTGCACGCGCAGCGTGGTGGACAGCCCCGTGCAGATCGGCAGGCTTGGCTCATGTTCGGCGGATATTCCTGCAGAAAAGCCGGCACAGCTGAGCGGCAAACATCTTGGGGTGATAGGTGGCGGCGCGGGCGGTTTGACTGCCGCATGGCAACTTGCCCGCATGGGGCACGAAGTGACGGTGTACGAAGCAGACTCCAGAATGGGCGGCAAGCTTGAGCAGGTCATCCCGCGTGAGCGGCTGAATCATGACCTTTTGTGCAGGGAGCTTAACCGCATTGAAGAGGCCGGCGTCCATTTTGTGACGAATTTTTCTGTGGACGCCGAACGCTTCAATGCTCTGCGCAAAAAGCACGACGCCCTGATTGTTGCCACAGGCGGGCATGTTCCGCGTATTTTTCCCTGGCCGGGGCATGAGAAAATCGTGGCCGGCATTGATTTTTTAAAAGCCGTGAACAGAGGGAAAAACCCTCGCGTTCCGGCGAATGTTCTTGTTATCGGGTGCGGCAACGCCGGCATGGATGCGGCTGCCGGCGCGTATGCCATGGGCGCGCGCAAGGTGATCTGTGTTGACGTGCAAAAACCCGCCGCCTTTGCTCATGAGATTGCCCATATAGAGTCTCTGGGCGGCGAAATGGTCTGGCCTGTTCAGATAAAAAAAATCACGGACCAAGGGCTGATAACAGAGGACGACAGGCTGATCCCCGGTGAAATGGTGATCATCACCATCGGCGAATCACCCGATCTTTCCTACATCACTGATGAGGTCAAAAAATTTCGGGACTGGCTTGTGCCCGGCGAGAACCTGAGTATTCTGGACGGCGTGTTTGCCGTGGGCGACGTGATTAAACCGGGCCTTCTGGCGCACGCCATAGGCACAGGACGTCAGGCGGCTTTTGCCGCGGACGCATATCTGCGCGGCGCAACCTTCCAGCCCGAAAACAAGCAGGAAATTCCGGCGCTACAGCTGCACACCGCGTATTTTGCCAGATGTCACGCCTCTGACATGCCGACGCCGCAGGAGGACTTTGCGCGGTGCGTTAGCTGCGGCACCTGCAGGGACTGTGGCTTCTGTCTCAAAGCCTGCCCGGAAACGGCCATTGACCGCAAGGATCTGGGGAACAGCGCGTTTGAGTATCTTTCTGATTCGGCTCGCTGCATCGGCTGCGGCATCTGCGCCGGCGTTTGCCCCTGCGGCATCTGGACCATGCGC
>JAISKZ010000054.1 GCA_031260725.1 Desulfovibrio sp.
CTCTGACAAGATACATAAACAACTGTATACGGTTTTTTATCATCTGTAAAATCATACCTGCCTCCGGACATGGCCATGAACGCGACCCAATCTTTCATAAATAACGTTATTCAGTTTGTCTCCCACTTTGAAAAAACATCGACGCGTCAATCAGATCATTCATTGTTGAGCGTCAGGTAAAGAGTTCCCTGCCATCAGGATTCCACCGAAGTATAGTCCCACGAGATATAAGCGTCAGAAAACATATCATGGAACAGTATTTAAAAATTGATCACAACCTGTTCGCCGTCCGTGGAGTGCCTGGATATTTCGCCTATGCACCAGGCAGGCATATCAAATGCCTGGATGCGGTTGACCGCTTCTTCCACCTGTTCAGCAGGCATCACCAGAATATACCCGACGCCACAGTTAAAAATCTGAAGCATTTCTGGCCAGGAAAGTTTTCCGGCACTCTTGAGCCAGGTAAAAACAGGCGGTTTCTGCCATGCGTCGAAATTGATGCGTGCCTCTACCTGGGCCGGCAATGTGCGCGGAATATTATTATAAAAACCGCCGCCGGTGATGTGCGCCATCCCCTTGACGTTCATATCGCGCAACAGTGAACGAACAGCCTCGACATAAATAGTTGTAGGCGTCAAGAGCACATCTTTCACGCTTGCGCCTTCCCCCTCAGGGAAGTCGTCCTCTGCGGCAAGTTCTGTTTCTGCAAGAACTTTACGCACCAGAGAAAAACCGTTGGCATGCAGACCTGAAGAGGCGATCCCCACAATTTTATCACCCACTTGAATGCCGGAACCGTCGATCAGTCGGGCATTGTCCACAATGCCGACGCAAAAGCCAGCCAGATCATATTCACCCTGAGCATACATATCAGACATTTCGGCGGTTTCTCCGCCAAGCAGCGCACAACCAGCCTGTCGACACCCCTTGGCTACACCGCTGATCACCGTTTGGGCAATATCCACATCCAAACGGCCTGTAGCAAAATAATCTAAAAAAAACAGAGGATGAGCGCCCTGAACCAGAATGTCGTTGACGCTCATGGCCACAAGATCCACGCCAACGCTGTCATGCTTGTTAAAAGCAAAAGCCAGCTTGAGCTTTGTGCCGACGCCATCGGCAGAAGAAACCAGCACAGGCTCGCTCATCCCGTTTAAATCAGGTCGGAATATGCCTCCGAATCCACCAAACTCAGCTATAACGCCCCTTGTCTGTGTGCTTGCCACCAGGTGTTTGATGCGCCCAACAAGCTCGTTGCCTGCCTGGATGTTGACTCCAGCTCTGGCATATGCTTCCGCGCGGTCGCTGGTCATTCCTTTCCCCTTCCCTTGAATAAAAAGTATATCAGTTTTTCTGCAGAAGCTCAAGCGTCTTTTTTCATGTCTTTTTCATAGGCCAACTCACCCCTCTGCCTATATTATATTTATTCCCACGCAGCAGGCAGAAGAAAAGGAATTGACATGCAGGCCTTGCCGGGGTATCAGGCATTTGTTCTGTGCTGATCCACAGAATGCGTTATGTCTGAAGACTGTCTTCTCGCTCTAAGCCGTCGCGTCAGCGCCGCAAATGTGAATTTGAAATCTTTCACGGACACGCCCTTGGCATCTTTTCGCTTTTCACAGAAGTCTGACAAATGGTAAACCACATTTTTTGGCCCCATTGCGGAACTGGTGGCCCTTGAAGGTTCTGGGTAGGATGTCCGTACTTATGGGGGCGGTGGGCAAATGCCCTTCCTATGCCATCGGCTTGCCCTGAATCTGGAAATAGCCCGGACGAACGCCCAGCGATTGACAAGGACAACAGCATCTTCCCGATTGTAAAGAGATATGGCATGCTTTTGATATACACCGGCAACGGCAAAGGTAAAACATGCGCCTGCATAGGGCAGACTGTACGCGCCCTCGGACAGGGCATGGAAGTGGCATTCGGTCAATTTATGAAGCGTGACGGGCAGGCGGGCGAACAAAAAATGCTGTCGCGCTTGTTGGGATCACGTTTCCTTGCCGCAGGAGAAGGTTTTTTTCATCGGGAAGAAGACCGTATAACGCACCGCAACGCGGCACTCAAAACTCTTGATTGGGCCAGAGAGCACCTGACAACGGTGGACGTGCTGATTTTGGACGAAACGCTCTATGCGCTGAACGCCGGCATTCTGACAAGAGAAGAATTCGAAAGTCTGATTGCCGAGTCACGCGCGCAAAATCGGCATCTGGTGCTTTCCGGCCGACATGCGCCTGACTGGCTTATTGAAGCCGCTGACATTGTCACAGAAATGCGCGAAATCAAACATGCTTGGCATACAGGGATCAAAGCCGCGCCAGGTATTGAATTCTAAACGCCATGCCGACTCAAAACCTGACTGACGCTGTTCCGTTGTCCATTTATATCGCAGCCTCCTTTAAACACAAGCACGGAGTGCGTTTGCTCGGTCGAGAACTGCACGCTATGAACTGTCTGGTTCTGGACTGGACGGAAAAGGCTGTGCCGCCGCCTGGCTTGACCCCGGCAGAGCGCCGGATATGGATGGATACGGACAGAGACGGCGGTCAGGTATATGCTTTCTGTAAAAACGCCTGTGTTACGGCAGATCTGCTCATTTATTACGGCGCTTCTGGACAGGATGCAGGAGTCGAAATCGGTCTTGCCGCTGGCGCAGGGGTGCCGGTATTGGGCATTCGCGGCCCGCTGGAAGGATCTGGCCTTATGCTGCACGGCGCTGTTACTATCTGGGTGGACAGCGTCGAAGAGGCACTGGCGATTATCAGCAAAGTTGCGGCACATGCCGCCGGCAGTCTCCCGCAGAATTTACATTTGGAATCTGAGGAGGTGTGTCGTTTATGTCAATGCATGCGGCGTTTCCGCTGATTTATTTGGTTGTCCGCCTCTGCGCGCTGGGCAGCATTAAATAATTTGTTACCGATGTCACACCGTTGACCTCCCGGGCCGTACGCCCAGCAAGGCGTTTTTCATCGTCATTCCCGACCACGCCCAGCAAAACAACCCGGCCGGCATTAACCTCGGTGTCAATACGCGTAGACGACAGCCCCCCGGTCTGAAGCAACTCTTTCCGTAACGATGTGGCCAGAACAATGTCGCTGACGTCACTGTTGGCTGGCACAAACCAGTGGGGCGTCACCGAGCGCGGCTTGTGATGTCGGGCAATTGCCAGAGCCTTGTTCTGCACATTTTGCGAGGCCTCGCCAACCAGAAAAACATTGCCGTAGTAACTGTAGACAGCGACAGACCAGCCGCCGATAAAATTTTCTTTCAGTAGTTCGGATTTGATTCCGGCTGACAGTGTTTTGTCGTCAGTAATGGTATCCACGAGCCGCTGATCTTCATAAATGCCGTACACTGTACAACCGTGCAAAAACATCAGACCAGCAAGCAGCATAAAAACAGATAAGCGTTGCATAGGTACTATTCCTTTTCGCGCCGTATACGGGCGCCAACTGAATTGAGTTTATTTTCAATGCGTTCATAGCCGCGATCAAGATGATAGATGCGGCGCACCTCTGTAGTGCCGTTTGCTGCCAGACCGGCAAGCACCAGTGAGGCGCTGCCCCTCAGATCCGAAGCCATCACTGGCGCGCCAGCAAGCCGCCTGACGCCGCGCACCAAAGCGGTATGACCGGAAGTTCTGATTTGTGCACCCATACGTTCCAGTTCCATCACATGCATGAAACGGTTCTCAAAAATACTCTCTTTAACAACGCTGGTGCCTTCGGCAAGACACATGAGCGACATAATTTGCGCCTGCATGTCTGTGGGGAAACCCGGATAAGGTTTTGTTGTTACATCAACCCCGCGTAACGGCCGGGCGCAATTGACCAGCACGCCCTCGGATGTCGTTGTAATTTTCATTCCCATATCCTGCAATTTAAGGGTCACCGCTTTCAGTTCGTTGACGGGGCAATGACGCAACAATAATTCGCCGCAGGTAATGCCGGCTGCCGCCAAAAAAGTGCCTGCTTCAATGCGATCGGACATCACGTCATATTCCGCGCCGTGCAGCCTGCTCACGCCGGCAATATGAATCCGGCTTGTCCCTTGCCCTTCAATACGCGCGCCGCATGCCAGCAAAAAATGGGCAAGGTCCACAACTTCAGGTTCACGGGCGGCATTTTCCAAAATGGTTTCGCCTTCAGCCAGTACGGCAGCCATGAGCAGATTCTCCGTGCCGCCTACTGTAGGCATGTCAAAGGTAATATGCGCACCGTTGAGTTTACGGCAGTGGCCGAGAATATACCCTTGATCCAGTTCGAAACGGGCACCCATCTGTTCCAGTCCTTTAAGATGCTGGTCTACCGGACGCGCGCCGATGGCGCAACCGCCTGGCAAAGCCACACGCGCCTGCCCGATGCGCGCCAGCAAAGGCCCAAGACACAGCACAGAAGCGCGCATGGTTCGCACCAGCTCGTACGGGGCCTCCGGTAACAGAGATCCTGGCCTGACACAAACCTGCCCATCCTGATATTCACAGGAGCAACCGAGCATGCCCAGCAGTTTGAGCGTGGTGTGAATGTCACGTAGATCAGGCACATTGCGCAAAGTGACCGCTTCATCCAGCAAAATCGAAGCGAATAGAATGGGCAATGCCGCATTTTTGGAACCACTGATTGTCATACAGCCGGTCAGCGGCACCCCGCCTTCAATGATCAGCTTGTCCATATACCCTCATATATTTTCGCAAGACATGCTCCAATCAACTTGCTATATCACTTATATAATTTTTTCCGAAAAAAAAAGTCAGAACGACTGGCCGGAAAAAATGCTTGCAAGCAGCGGCTGTCCTGCGTATAAAGCCTTCCCGTAGTATGGCGGAAGTAGCTCAGTTGGTAGAGCACCTGGTTGTGGCCCAGGTGGCCGTGGGTTCAAGTCCCATCTTTCGCCCCAAAGTAAAATTTCATAAAGTCCCGTAAAGCAAAAAAAGCCTTACGGGGCTTTACTTTTACAGGACTTGGTAGTCTCATAGGGAGGTTATCCGCGAATTGTGGAACAAAATTGACGATCCCTATCGGGATGAGTAATGGCAGCCCTGTATCTTATTGCCACAATTGCAAAAGGAGATACCGTGAAACTGCTTGCCGTAAACGGAAGCCCGCGCAAAACAATGAATACCGGGTTGTTGCTGGAAAAGATTGTCGATGGTGCCGCTTCTAAAGGAGCCACAGCAGAATGTGTGCATCTGCGGGATTTGACCTTCAAAGGTTGTATGAGCTGTTTTCACTGCAAAGATTCCAAAGGCAAACACTATGGGAAATGCGCTGTTCAAGACGGACTGACGCCTGTCTTGCAGAAAGCGCATGAAGCGGATGTATTGGTGCTTGGTTCTCCTTTTTACTTCAGCATGGAAACAGCTTTGATGCGAGCTTGCATGGAGCGTCTTTGGTTTCAATATTATTTGTATACGACCAAAAAGCCGCCGATGTCACCACGAAAAAAAGCCACTGCCCTTGTATACACCATGAATGTCCGTGAGGCGGATATGGTCGCCTATGGCAAGGATGTCATTGTCGCCAGAAGCAAGGGCCTGATGGAACGCTTTTTTGCCCCGTGTGAGGTGTTTCTCTGCTGTGACACCAAGCAGGTAAAAGATTACTCAAAGTATGAGTTCGACGTTTTTGATGTTCCGAGCAAGCTGAAACGTCATGATGAGATATTCCCCAAAGAGTTGGAGCGTGCTTTTGATTTCGGTGTCAACCTGGTCATCTGACAAAGTCCGCAGTGGCGCACCACTGGGGTATAACGGATTTGCCTTGCCTCCCAACGGAGAACACGGCACAATTAAGTAAATAATGAAGGGAGTTGGATTTGTGAAAGCCGCATCAATGGTTCTGGCCGTACTCATGCTGACGGCATTTATAGCGACGGGCAGTGACGCCTTTGCGACGGAAGGCAAAAGTCAAAAAAGCGAGGTAGGTATGCAGGAAGTTCACGATTTTATGAAAAGTTGCGGGCACTATTTTTTGGCAACAGTGGATGGTAACCAGCCCAGAGTGCGTCCGTTCGGCACTGTGGCCATTTATGACGGCAAACTTTATATCCAGACCGGCAAAAAGAAGGACGTCTCCAAGCAGATGGCGCGTAACCCGAAGATCGAGATTTGCGCTTATGACGGCAAAGGAAAATGGGTGCGGATTCAGGCTGTCGCTGTGAATGACGACAGACGCGAGGCAAAGCAATTTATGCTGGATTCCTACCCTGAGTTGAAAAAAATGTATTCGGCGGATGACAGCAATTCTCAAGTGCTGTTCCTGAAGGACATCAAGGCGAGATTCCATACGTTTACCGGGGAATCTAGGACTGTGGAATTCTAGACCCCGCAATCCGGCTTCCTGTTCCAAGCTTTATATATCTTAAGGCCTATTATATATGTATTATATTGATATAATTTATTAAAATAGATTGGAAAAATATTTATCCCTGCAATTACCCTCATGAAGGAGAAAAAATAGGACTGTACGATACAGTTATAAGCAGACTAGAATAAAAATATATAACAGCCTCTGTTAATTTAATTAATTATGATAAATAAGTCATCTGGGATCACTCCAACAGAGCGGATGCTCGCTACATTCTGCGAACGCACCTTTCTTAAGCTTTGGAGTTATCCAAATCCTTTAAATACCCCATTGAGGGCGCACTGCCTATTTATGAATTCCTCCACTAAGACTATTTTTTCAGTGCTTGAATGCCGGCATTAATTACATTAATGATTTTGTCCGTGTCGTAAATACTGCCGGCCCATGTTCCGCCGCTTGCCGACTGGAGCGCCGCCCAAAGGCGGGTATCATCAGGCAATTCAGGGTCAGCCTGAAGATCAGGGTGAACCGACCTGGCAGACAATACTTTCGCGCCTTCTTCCGGAGTAAGCTTTTTGTCTTCTGAGCCGATAAAATTTAAAGAGCCTTCCAGTTTTTTACAGTCTATGATCATTTCAATAACATCGCCATTGCGCAGTTTGGACAAGGGGCCGCCTGCCAGTGCCTCTGGCCCTATATGCCCGATGCAGGCCCCTGTTGATACGCCGGAAAAACGAGCGTCCGTCAGCAACGCCACATGCTTGCCGTAAGACAAATGCTTGAGCGCGGCTGTGAGCTGGTAAGTCTCTTCCATACCCGTTCCGGAAGGGCCGCCGCCCATAACCACCATAATATCGCCCGCGCTGATTGCACCACTCTTGATGGCTTTAATGGCGTCTTTTTCCGATGTGAAAACCTTGGCTTTAGCTATATGGCTATATACGCCATTTGCATCAATCACCGAAGGATCAATGGCTGTTGATTTGATGACAGAACCTTCCGGCGCGATGTTGCCAACCGGAAAAGTGATGGTAGAGGTCAGCCCTTTGGCCTTGGCCTGTTGCGGAGACATAATCACATCGTCCGGCTCTACTCCATCCAGTCTCTTGAGCAATTTTTTAAACCGGGAACGGCGTTCGGATTTTTCCCACCAGTCAAGATTGGCTTTCAGGGTTTCACCAGTTACAGTCAGCACATCTTCGTTCAAAAGTCCAAGGGAGCGTAAATGCAGCATAACCTCCGGCACGCCGCCGGCCATAAAAGCGCGGACAGTGGGATGGTATACCGGCCCGTTGGGCAGCACGCTTACAAGGCGCGGAACGCGACGGTTAATTGCAGTCCAGTCTGCTACTGTAGGCATTTTGCACCCGGCAGCGTGGGCAATAGCCGGAATATGCAAGAGCAGGTTGGTGGAACCGCCAAAGGCAGCATGCACAACCATAGCGTTTTCAATAGCTTTATCCGTAAGAATATCTTTGGTGGTTATATTTTTTTTAATAAGTTCCCCGGCTGCACGGGCAGATTGCCTGCCCAGCTCCAGCCAGACTTCCTCTCCAGAAGGAGCAAGGGCGGAATGCGGCAGCGCCAGCCCAAGGCCTTCGGCCACTACCTGCGATGTCCCTGCCGTGCCGAGAAACTGGCAACCGCCTCCTGCTGATCCGCAAGCCTTACAACCTAGTTCGGCAGCGTCTTCAAGGCTGAGTTCGTTGTTGGCGAAACGCGCGCCTATTGTCTGCACCTTGCCCAGATCCTCCCCATTGGTTGGGGGCAGTGTTGATCCGCCGGGTATAATAATTGTGGGCAGGTCATGCATGGAGGCAAGCGCCATCATTGTTGCAGGCAAGCCCTTGTCACAGCTTGCTATGCCGATTATAGCCCGGGCTGTCGGCAGTGAGCGGATTTGCCGGCGAAAGACCATGGCGGCGTCATTGCGGAAAGGCAAGGAATCAAACATGCCGGTAGTTCCCTGGGTACGTCCGTCACAGGGGTCGGTTATATAAGAGGCGTACGGCAACCCGTTGAACTTGCTCACCTCGTCAGCCGCAGCGCGCATAAGCAGGCCAAGTTCCCAGTGCCCGATGTGCAGCCCTAGAGCAGTGGGCGTTCCATCTTCCTTGCGGATGCCTCCCAGTGTGCCCACAAGCATGATATCCGGCCCGAGAAGTTTTTCCGGCTTCCAGCCCATTCCTGCATTCAGGGTCATGCCAAAAATGTCGCCGCACGGAGAGTTGACAAGGAGTTCCGGCGTTAGCGGCAATGAGCCTTTTGGCCCGGAATCGTTAGTTTTTGCGTTGTATATTTTATTATTTTTTTCATCAAAAATGGAATTAATAGACATGCTGACAGCTCCTGTTTTAAAAGGATTTTAAAAAATCGCGTACTTCCTGTTTTTTGGACTTGTCCAAAGTGAGATACGGAAAAGTAACCGCATCGTTTACGAAAATACCTTTATCTACAAGAACGCTTTTCATGGCGGCCATGAAGGGGTTAGAAAAAGAGTACACCTTCATGAGGCGGTCAAAAATCTGCTGGTAACGCTGCACAGACTCAAAATTTTTTGACTTTACGGATTTTACCCAGGCGGAGCAAATATCCGGGCGTATATTGGAAAGAGCGGCTATGCAACCGTTTCCGCCAGAGAGGACGTTGTAAGCAAAGTTGTTGTCATAACCGCTATATACCTCAAAATCCGGCAAACTGGATTTAACAGTCTTGATAAGTTCCACCGTGTGCCCAACGTCAGGGATGGTGTCTTTGATGCCCACGATATTGTGATGTTTTTGGGCAAGCTGCAGGACGGTTTCAGGTTTAATAGAATACCCTGTGCGATCGGGGAAGTTATATATGTAGATTGCGCCTTTTACTTCTGTGGCCACTTTGGAGAAAAAAGAGACAATGCTTTCATCCGAAAGGACAAAGTAGTAAGGGCTGACCGCCATGACGCCGTCAGCGCCCTGCTCAAGGGCATAGTTGGAAAGCTCAATACACTCGCTTGCGCAAAGACCGCCTGTGCCTATCAGGCACTGCATACGTTTGTTGATGTATGGAACGGCAGCTTTGACCAGTTTTTTCTTTTCACTCAGCGCAATATGTGGAAACTCGCCAGAACTTCCAAAAATCGCCACCCCATCTATCTCGTTTGCTATAAGATTATCATAAAGCTTCAGGCAGGAGTCCACGTCTATTTCGTGATCATTATGCAATGCCGTCAAAGTTGGTGTAATGTACTTGATCATTGTTTCTCCTTTCAACTTGTTTGTTTATAAAATCACTGTATTATAAAATTCAGATTACAAATGACGCTATGTAGCAGAGCACCATGGCAATAACAGAAATGATGCACACGGAAGTTGTATAAGACAGATACATGTCCTTGACCGACATGCCGAGGTATTCGCGGAAAAACCAGAAGCCGGAGTCGGTAACGTGGGAAAAACCGATGGCGCCCGCGCCAATGGCTATGCACATGAGCGCAGGGTCAACAGGATGAACGGCCAGCACCGGTGTGATGAATCCGGCTGCGGTCATCATGGCGACTGTAGCGCTGCCGAGCGCAAAACGCATTATGGCGGATATCAGCCATGCCATGATGACGGGGTGCATGTTAATGCTTGTGAGCACTGTTTTGAGCACTTCACCCATGCCGCAATCCATAATCACACGGTTAAAGCCGCCGGCTATGCCTATGACCAGCAGAATAGAGGCCATCGGCCAGAGGGATTTGTCGCAAAACTCGTTGATTTCGCTGGACTTAAATCCACGGCGCAAGCCAAGAAACAAGATGGCAACACAAGCAGATATAAACATGGCCACAATGGGGTTGCCGATAAAAGCCACAACAGGCAGGTAGGCGGCATCCTTGGAAGCTCCCAAATCGACTACTGTTTTGCTTATCATCAAAATCAGAGGCAGCAGAATAACAAATAAGGTGCTGCAGAATGGGGGGAGTTCGCTATTGCTGCGCACACCGTTTCCGCTAATGGTCGCCGGAATTTCCACATGAATTTTACTCGCGATATATCTGGCAAAGAGTGGTCCGCCAATTGCGGCAGCCGGCAGACCGATGATCAGACCATAAATAATTACCTTGCCGACATCGGCTTTGAGTTCATTGGCAATGGCCATGGCTGCCGGATGTGGCGGAACAATACAGTGTACGGTGATGAGCCCGGCATAGAGAGAAAGACCCACCGTCAGTATGGCTATTTTGGATTCTCTTGAGACTGAAAAAGCCAGTGGCATGAGCAGAATCAGGCCAACTTGACAAAAAACAGGAATGCCGCAAATGTAACCAATGATCATCATGGCCCAATGCGCTTTGGTTTTTCCCAGAAAATTTAACAAGGTTTTGGCAAGGCGTTCCGCTCCACCGGAAACTTCCAGCATTTTGCCCATAAAAGCGCCTAAAGCTAAAATTGGAGCGAGAAAGCCGAGTGTGCCGCCCATACCTTTTTCGATAGAAGCGCCTATGGTCATGAGGGGCATGCCGCTGGTCAACCCCAAAAACAGGCAGGCGGTTATTAGCGCCAGAAAGGCGTGTATTTTAAAACACACACACATAACGACTATGCCGACTATGGTGATGGACAGAATGGCAAGTGAAAGCGTTGTTTCCATGGTTCCTCCTTTTAACTGTCTCAGCGTCGTCCCGGCAGGAATCATCTGCTGAACTAAACATATATTTGAATATACAAACTTGGTTCGTTAATTAAAACTAATTTAGTCAAATATTTTTGTCAATAGTGTTTGTTTTTTTTAAAATTTTTTTTACTAATAATTTGTTATGGATACAAAAAAGCCTTCTAAGTGAATCGGATGACAATGTGCATAAGCCCACTCAACGCGTGCTCTCTATTTTGGAAGAACTGGCCAAAAATATGGAGGGAATTACGCTTACACATCTGGCGCAA
>JAISKZ010000056.1 GCA_031260725.1 Desulfovibrio sp.
ATGTTCAACTGGGGCGGAAATAATCTAATTATGACCGCTTATGTAAACGATGCTAATTCAATCAATTTAAAATCAGGCAGTAACACGACGTTGTTAAATGGATTGAAATTAGTTGCACAGAGTCATAGCTTTAACTTAAATTCTGGTGCTACTTTAACTGTACAACGCAATACAGCTATGGCTATGAATAGCGTTAATTTGAACGGTCACATGATATTCGATTTAGGTGAAGTGAATAATATCACGGATCCAATGTTGACTATTTTTGCAAAGAATATCATCAGTCTTAATGGAAGTACCGCTGAATTAGCACGTCCGGGCGATCTTGAATCCCTTAATTCTGGCGACAAGTTCTATTTAATTCACGGTAGTACGGATTTGACTGGTCTTTCAGCCAGTGAAGGCACAATACAAGTCCTGAAACATGGTTCTCTTCTTGAGGCCACTGTTACGTTTGTAAAATCTGGTTCAGATTTTTATGCCGAGGTTGTTTCAAAGAATAACGTTACTCCGGCAAGTAGATTAAGTTTAGTAAAAACGTTCGATATTCCTGTTGATACGTCTATAGGTTTACTCGCTACAGGCGATATTGTTGATGAAGAATATATGATGATATCTAAAACTCCTAACAGTGTATACGGTGGTGGTATACTGGGAGGTAGTGGTGCCGCGAATTCAGTAGGTAACATCCTTAGAACCACTTTTGACTTCAACAGTATAGCGGCAACAAGCACAATTACCGGTGGTGGTATTTTAGGTGTTGTTGATGGTGGTACTATCGGTAATATTACTGGTAGTGAATTTATACATAATACGATAACATCCGCAGGTATTAATGGCGGTGGTATTATTGGAGCCTATGGTACAAATAGTACAATAGGCAATATCAGCCAAAGCGCATTGATAGGCAACACTGTCACATCAAATGGTAGTATTGTCGCCGGAATACTATATTCTCAAAATAATTTAACAATTACTGATACTGAATTTTCAGAAAACACCATAGAAGGTAAAGGAACAGCGTCAAAGATTTATGGTGGCGCAATTACTATGGATACCGGCAAAGCTACTGGTACTTTGGCCTTGACCTTAACGGCAAGCCCAGCCAAAGTTACTGGCGACGAGATAGAAACATTTACAACCATTTTCCAAAATAACCTGATCAAGGATAGTTCTGGAGAACGGTATAATGCAGTTTCTTTCCAACCAGCATTTGGTGAAAACAGTGTAGTTGATGCAGCTCTGAACATCATTCCAAATGCGGGTAGTACAGTATCATTGTTAGATCCGATTTATGTAAATCAGAACAATGGTAAAGCCTTTACAATGGATGTTTCAGGAACCGGTCAGTTCAATTGGGCCGGTGAGAACGAGTTTGTTGTTAATGCAGATAATGTGAATAACACGATTATTCTTAAACCCGGTAGCAACACGACGTTGTTAAACGGTTTTAAATTGACTGCGTTGAATCACAGCTTTAATTTGAATAGCGGTGCAAACTTAACTATACAGCGTAATACAAATATAACTGCAAATGTGGTTACTTTGTATGGTCACTTGATATTCGACCTGGAACAAGTAAACAACCTTACTGATCCTATGTTGAGTATTACGTCAGCTAGTATTAGGGTTAATGGAAGTACCGCCGAATTGGTACAAGCTGGTGATATTGAACCTCTTAAGATCGGTGACAAGTTCTATTTGATTAACGGCAGTAGTAATTTAGTTGGTGATTTTGCCAGTGAAGGAACAACACAAAAAATATCTCATGGTTCGCTCCTTGAGGCTACTGTGAAGTTCTCGAACTCTGGTAAAGACTTAGTTGCTGAAGTTGTAACTCCTGGAACTATACCTGATCCGACTGATCCAACAGATCCGACTGATCCAACAGATCCGACTGATCCGACTGATCCAACAGATCCGACTGATCCGACAGATCCGACTGATCCGACAGATCCGACTGATCCGACAGATCCGACTGATCCAACAGATCCGACTGATCCAACAGATCCGAATACTCCAAATATTCCCGGTGGTGATGCCGAAACACTTGTACCTGGTTCAAAGTCTATAACCAGATCTGGTGTTATGGGCGTCGTGCTTGCCAATCAAGGTGCAGACCTTGCAGCAGGTAAGGGTATGGAAAGCGCAGTTAATTCTGCCAAGAAAGATGCTTGGAGTGCATTTGGTGTAGTCGGTGCTGGTGCTGCGCATTATAACAGTATTGATGTTGATGCAAGTAGCGTTAACGTGATGGCTGGTCTTTCGCGTGGTATTGACACTGAAGTTGGTCAATTAACTGCTGGTGTGTTCTTTGAATATGGCAGCAATGCTTATGACACCAATGGTAGTGGTGATGCTTCCTATGTCGGTGGTGGTTTATTGGGTCGTATGGACTTTGCGAAAACTGATACTGGGCACTTCTATACAGAAGCTACTGCTCGTATCGGTGGTCTCAATAACAACTTCGATTCTAATGTACTGTCTGACGGTTATGGACACAAAGCTGGATATGAGACACAATCCACGTATTACGGTATTCATTTGGGTGCCGGTTATGTGTGGAATATCTCAGATCAAGCTACTCTTGATGTGTATGGTAAATACTTCTGGTTACATCAGGATGGAAATGACGTAGGTCTTTCTACTGGTGAAACAGTGAAGTTCGATGCGGTTGATTCTCATCGTCTGCGTGGTGGAGCTAGACTCTCTTACGCAATCAATGAGTCGTTTAGTCCTTATATTGGTGTTGCTTACGAACACGAGTTCGCAGGTAGTTCAAAAGCATCTGTATATGGACATGATATCAAAACTGCGAAACTTGAAGGTGGAACAGGTATTGGTGAGATTGGTTTGATTATGAAACCTTCTGATCAATCACCGTGGTTTGTTGATCTTGGTGTACAGGGTTATACTGGTCAACGTGAAGGCATTGGTGGGTCTTTACGTGTAGGGTTTGAATTCTAGGCGCATACCCACCAACGTCACCATGCGCGGCGCGGCGTCAGCCCATTATACGGGCGGCCATCGAACAGTCGCCCCAGAGGTCGCATATCGTCATTGCGCGTTCAGATTTAACATATAAAGCCATAAGAGTGTCATATTGGTCGAATAACTGCGCTATGGCCGGCACCGCATGTATAATTGACGAGGGGGGCTCTTTCAAGTAAAAAAATATATCCTTAACCCTTACCCATTACAGGAGACCCCCATGCGTAAAACAGTTCTTGCCTTTGCCCTATCTTCGCTTTTTATTGCAGGCCCAGCCCTTGCCGATCAGCTCTATGTTAAGCTGGACTTGAAAATATGGGATCGCGAGAAAGTCGGCGACGGCGAAGGCACTTTATACGGCAAATTTTCCTTTACCCGCAACGACGCCAAACAAGACGACGCCATCAAGGAAATCGGCTGGATGACGCTACAGCCCGGCGCGTCCATAGGCATGCACAAGCACGAAGACAATGAAGACGCCTATATCATCGTGACAGGCAAGGGCGTTTTTACGGATTCAAACGGCAAGGAAACCCCGGTCAAGGCAGGCGATATCACCATCGCCAGAAAGGGCGAATCTCACGCGCTCAAAAACACCGGCAAAAGACCGCTCAAATTCCTGGATGTTGTCGCAGCGCAACAGTAACGCAGACAGCAAGCTCACAAAGCGGGGTCGGGAAAGCCCGCCCCGTTTTGTGAAATGGATATTGCTTCTTCACTGTGCCGGCTCCATAATCAGACGCCCGCTTTCCACGGCTGCCTGACTGCGTCCGCATCATTGTCAACAGGGCGGGAGGAAGCGCCAGCATCACGCAACCGCCGACTTTTCGCAAAATTGAACATATTGGTCAATAAAATCCGTGCAGCGCCCCGCCGGGCGCCGCCAACGCCTCCACCCCGCGTGTCACATCAGGGTCTTCTTCCAAAGGGGGGGCATGGAAAAATTTGCGGCGCGCGTCCAGAATCAGCGGGGCATTACAGAGCCAGTGCTTTGCCTGAAAACGGCCGTCAGCCCCGTAACTATCCGTAGCCGGATCAGAGCGGGTGAAGGTGACCCACAAAAAATTTTCCAGATTGTCAGCACAAAAATCGGGATCGTCCGCCACAACCACTAAAGGAAAAGCCTCGCGGCGCGACCAAGATGCAAACGCGCGCGCCAGCGCTGTCAGGGCGCTGTCCTGCTCATTGCGGGGCAGCATGTGCGTCGGCCCGCGCACGGCCAGCACTCCCGGCATGACAACGCGCAGCCCGGCAAAGCCCTCGGGCAGGTTTGGAGCGGCCGTGATCTCTGCGGCAAGATTCCGTTTTTTTTCACCGGCTGAAGCCCATATGAGTTTCGACCCCTCATGCAGGCCGCATCCTGTATAATCCAGCGTGTCTGAAGAACTGCGCGTCAAAAAATGCAGATCGCGGCTGAAATCAGCGCGTTCCAGCATATGCCGCAAAAATGCCGGAACATCGCGGGCAGAAAGCCCCGGCGCGTCTTCACATGCGGCCAGCAGCACATATTTGGCAAGAGCCGTCTGCGTTACCCCCAGCAAATGCATAGCCGCCGTCAGCAGCTCTCTGGGCCGGCGCACAGCCTCATAGGGCGTATAGCGCTCACTGCCGAGAACCAGCAGCAACGGGTGCACGCCGGCCACGTCAACAGCGTGCACTTCACGCACCCCGGCAAAAACATGCGGCACCAGCGGCGCTGTGATTTCATGAATAAAATCGCCGAGGACCGAGTCTTCCTGCGGTGGACGCCCCACAACGGTGAAAGGCCAGACCGCGCCCCGGCGATGGTGGACGGCCTCAACTTTCAACACAGGAAAATCGTGCTGAAGACTGTAACAGCCGAGGTGATCGCCGAACGGCCCTTCAGGCTTGAGCCGCGGCAGCAGATGGCCGCTCACGCAAAAATCCGCCTCGGCCAGCACTGGCAGCGACGAATGCCGCACGCCGGAAAACGCCGTTCGCCTGCCCCCCAGAAGACCGGCGAAGCACAGCTCTGAAATGCCCTCAGGCAGGGGCATCACCGCGGCCACAGTCAGACTGGGGGGCCCACCGACAAAAATATGCACAGGCAGGGCCTGCCCCATGCCCAGCGCAACAGAATGGTGCACGCCTATGCCGCGATGGATCTGATAGTGCAGGCCAACCTCGTCGGCTGCGTAATCGTTACCGGCCATCTGCACGCGGTACATGCCGAGGTTTGACGCCATCATGCCTGTTTTCCGGGGGTTTTCTGTGTACACCAGCGGCAGCGTCATAAAAGGACCGCCGTCTTTCGGCCAGCATGTCAGCCGCGGCAGATCCGCCAGCGCACAGCGGCATGCCAGCACGGGCGCGCCGGACACGCGGCGCGGCAACATATGAACAAATCCCGGCGCAAGAGCGGCGGCACGCCAGGGACGGCGCAGCAGCAATGCGGGATCAGCCTTTGCCTTGAACAGGCCCTCCACGGCCCGGATGCCGTCTCTAAAAATAAAACGCAGACGTTCGCGCGTGCCGAACAGATTGGCCAGCATGGGAAAGGGCGTGCCCCTGACCCTGGTGAACAGCACAGCCGGCGCTCCGGCCCGGAAGAGCCGGCGCTGCACGGCGGCGAGTTCCAGGTGCGGGTCAATCTCCGCATCCACCCGCCGAAGGTGACCGTGGGATTCGAGATCAGCCAGACAATCGCTCAGACAGACATAACCCATTTTGATTGCCCTGCGCGTCATCCATAATCGACAACGTGCGGTTGCGGCTGATGCCGGTGTAAGACGGCTGTCTGATCCACGGCCGCCGCCTGCCGTTTGCCGGCCAGCACCGCCTTGAAGTCACGCAAAATCCGCGCATGATCAAACGCGAGAGGCGCAGGCAACGCGTCAAGGGGGTAAAAGGCGGCGCTCTTCGCATCGTCTCCGGCGCGCAATTGATCGGGGTTGCAGGGTGTGCCGGTAAAAACCACGCTCAGGGTATGCTGTCTGGGGTCACGATCCGGACGGGAATATACGCCCAAAAGACCTGTCAGTTCCACGTCAAGCCCGGTTTCTTCGCGCATTTCGCGCACGGCGGCCTCCTCAGCCTGCTCACCCTCTTCAATAAAACCGCCGGGCAAGGCAAAACCCGGAGGCGGGTTCTTCCGCTCAATCATGACGACGCCGCGAACGGGCGTATAAATTATCACGTCTGTTGTGGGCGTGGGATTGGCGTACTGAGGGAAACCCCGCCCGCAATGCGGGCAGATCACAATTTTTTCCATGCGCTCTCCACAGCGTTGCCGTCTTTCAAAACCTGCTTGTAAACAGGACAGGCGGCCCCGCACATGGACAGAAAATACCTGTGCAGTCGTCTGTCGTCTGTCAACTCAGGATGAAAGGACGTGGCGAGCACATTGTTCTGCCGCACAGCGACAGGCCGGCCTGTCACCTCGGCCAGAACCAGCACATCGGGGCCGACGCACGTCAGCACGGGCGCACGGATAAACACGGCGGGAAATGGCCTGGAGCCCAGTTCCCGCATGTTCAAAGCGGCTTCAAAACTGTCCGCCTGACGGCCAAAGGCGTTACGCCGCACAGTCGCGTCCAGCACGCCGAGACGAGGCTGATCGGAATTTTCAATCTCACGGCACAGCAAAATCAGACCGGCGCAGCTGCCGTAGATCGGCATGCCCGCTTCCACGCGCTCGCGCAAAGGCGCAAGCATGTCCCCTTCCACCAGCAGTTTGCCGATGGTTGTGCTTTCTCCGCCGGGAATAACCAGGGCATCAATGCCGTCAATGTCTCCGCGTCGGCGCACTTCCACCGTCGCTGCCCCCAGACGGCGCAGACAGACAATATGTTCGCGGAAGGCCCCCTGCAGAACAAGCACGCCTATATTCGCCATACATCACCGTAACCCTGCGACAGTCATGCTATAAAACAGCTTTGCACAGCGTGCTGCTTCCCCGTTACGGGAACAGTCACGGCAACGCGGCACAAAGCATATTCACAAACGGCTCTTCATCCACAGTGGAATTATGACCTACCAGCCGCGTTCCTGCATACGCTCCGCAGGTGTGATGGCGGAAATTTCTATGCCGACCATGGCTTCGCCAAGATCCCGTGAGATTTCGGCCAGCATGGCGTAGTCCCTGTAATTTGTCACGGCCTGCACAATGGCCCGCGCGCGCTTTGCCGGGTCGCCGGACTTGAATATGCCGGAACCCACAAAAACGCCGTCGCAGCCGAGGTGCATCATCATGGCCGCGTCCGCCGGCGTCGCGATGCCGCCCGCGGCGAAATTGACCACAGTCAAACGGCCCTTCCTGCGCACGGCAAGGGCCGCTTCCAGCGGCGCGCCGCACTCTTTGGCGAAATTCGCCACTTCGTCTTCGGGCAGGGCACACAGCGAGCGTATTTCATCCATCACCTGCCGGCAGTGACGAACCGCTTCCACCACATTGCCGGTGCCCGGCTCGCCCTTGGTGCGTATCATGGCAGCGCCTTCGGCAATGCGCCGCAACGCCTCGCCCAGGTTGCGGCAGCCGCAGACAAAGGGCACTGTAAAGCCGCGTTTGTCAATATGGTGCCGATCATCGGCCGGAGTCAGCACTTCGCTTTCATCAATATAATCAACGCCGAGGGCTTCCAGAATGCGCGCCTCAACAAAATGGCCTATGCGCGCCTTGGCCATGACAGGAATGGTCACGGCCGCCATAATTGTTTTGACAACGGTCGGGTCAGCCATACGGGCCACGCCGCCGTGCGCGCGGATATCCGCAGGGACGCGCTCCAACGCCATCACGGCGCAGGCGCCCGCGCCTTCGGCGATTTTCGCCTGTTCAGGCGTGGTGACGTCCATGATGACACCGCCCTTGAGCATTTCGGCTAAACCTGTTTTCAGACGCGGGGTGCCCTGTTTCATAATACATACTCCTTGCAGCATACCCTTGAGAGAATGAGCGGCATTGCGGCAGAAAGCCGCAACACGACCTGTGACCGCAATATATAAGCAATAACGGAGTTGTTGACAATAGCGAACACGAGAGGAGAGATGCTGATGCGCCGTCGCAAATCTTGACGTTGCGGCCTGCATAACATACCGTATTCTTTTTTGCGCAGGAGAATTTTGTGGAAAACCGGGAAAAGAAAAAGAAGCCCGCCATACGCCTGAGTACCAAATCGCCGCACGCGGCATACTTTATGCCCATGCTGGAGAGCATAGCCGCGCGCGAGGGCTTGAACGAAGTTCTCAAACACCGCGTCAGCAAAGCCTGTGACCTGCTGGACGCCGGGGTGCCGCTCTTTCCCAACAATTTCCGCAAACAGCACCATATCGCCGGCGTGCTGGGAGACTTCGGCCCGCTTGACGCGGGGGCGCTGGCCGGTCGGGAGGACGTCGTCGTGCTGGCCGGACGCATCGTCTCATGGCGTTCTTTCGGCAAGGTGGCCTTTTTTCACCTCATGGACGACAGCGGGCGCATACAGTGCTACGCCGCGAAAGAAAATATTGACGAACGCTCCTCCCCTGTCGTCAAAAAACTGGAAGTGGGCGATATTGTCGGGGTGAGCGGCCGCCTGTTCCGGACAAAAACAGGCGAACTCACCCTCAACTGCGCCGGGGTAACCCTGCTGACCCGCTCCATGCGGCCCCTGCCGGAAAAATACCACGGTCTGAAAGACATGGAGACACGCTACCGCCAGCGCTATGTGGATTTGATTGTCACACCGCGCGCGCGGGATGTCTTTCAGAAACGCAGTCTGATTGTACATGAATTTCGTATAGTTATGGAAAAAGCAGGCTTCATGGAAGTGGAAACGCCCATGATGCAACCCCTGCCAGGCGGAGCGACGGCGCGCCCCTTTACCACCCACCACAACACGCTGGACCTGCGGCTGTATATGCGCGTCGCGCCGGAGCTGTATTTAAAACGCCTGCTCGTGGCCGGCTTTGAAAAAGTGTTTGAACTCAACCGCAGCTTCCGCAATGAGGGCATCGACACGCGGCACAACCCGGAATTCACCATGTGTGAATTCTACTGGGCGTACGCCACCTTTGAAGACCTTATGGACTTTACGGAAAAGCTCTTCGCCCACCTCGCAGTCAGGGTCTGCGGCTCCTGCGTCGTGACCTATCAGGGGCAGAAAATAGACCTCACGCCCGGCCGATGGAAACGCCTGAGCTTTTATGACTCCCTCACGCAGATCGGCGGGCACGCGGCAGATTTTTACAACAACTACGCGAAAGTGCGTGACTATGTCCGCGAACGCGGCGAAAAAATCACGGGAAAAGAAAGCCTGCAAAAACTCCATGCCAAACTTTTTGATCTGGATGTGGAAGACAAACTGGTGCAACCGCATTTCATCTACCATTATCCCACGGAAATTTCACCGCTGTCGCGCCGCAACAACGAGCGGCCCGAACTGACGGACCGCTTTGAGCTTTTCATCACCGGGCGCGAAATGTCCAACGCCTTTTCCGAGCTGAACGACCCGGTGGACCAGCGCCTGCGCTTTGAAGAACAGGCGCGGGAAAAAGAGGCCGGCGACGAAGAGGCCCACAGCTTGGACGAAGACTATCTGCGCGCCCTTGAATACGGCATGCCCCCGGCGGCGGGCCAGGGGGTCGGCATTGACCGCCTTGTCATGCTGCTCACAGACTCGCCCTCCATTCGCGAAGTCATTCTCTTCCCCCTGCTGCGGCCGGAATTTTAGCCTGAAGCCGCGCCGCCTTCCTGAAAATTTCCCCATTTCATCATTTATATATTAAAAACAGTTATATCCATCTGTTGCGGATTATGGTTTTCTAAAAAAACTCTTGAAAATCCGGCATTGCTCGGGCATCATGTCACAAATGCGTTTTGAACTATTTGTGGCTATGCGCTATCTGTTTTCGCGGCGCAGACAGACCTTTATCTATATCATCTCCGTCATGTCCATTCTGGGCGTGGCTCTGGGCGTCGGCGCGCTGGTAGTGGTGCTCGGCGTGTACAACGGTCTGACCACAGACATGCGCGAAAAAATTCTCGGGGCCAACGCCCACGGCATTGTGCTCTCCCACCTTCCCTCCGCCTTTGAACACAATGAAAATTTGACGGAGCGCATTCTCGCCGTTCCCGGCGTCACCGGCGCACTGCCCTTCATCTACGCAGAGGTTATGCTTTCCGCCGGCGGGGGGGTCAAGGGCGTTGTCCTACGCGGCATTGACACGCAACAGGCGCCGGAGGTGCTCTCGCTGCTGCGTCAGATGCAGTCCGGCACCGCGGCCGACCTGGAACGGGAAGGCGCGCCCGGTATTATCATCGGCGCCGAACTGGCCCGCCGTCTCGGCCTTGTGCCGGGCAGCCGCGTCAACCTGCTCTCCCCCGCCGGGCAAAAAGGATCCGCCGGCTATTCCCCGCGCATCCGTCCCTTTGAAGTGACAGGCATTTTCAAAACCGGGATGTACGAATACGACTCGTCGCTCGCCTTTGTGACACTTGCCGCGGCCCGTGATGTTCTGAGCCTGCCGTCGGCCTTTCTTTCCGGCGTGGAAATCACCGTGCGGGACGTGTTCAAAGCGGACGAAACAGCCGCGCGTCTTGACGGGGCACTCGGCTCGCCCTTTTACGTGCGCACATGGATGGATATGAACGCGAACCTTTTCGCCGCCCTCAAGCTGGAAAAAGTCGGCATGTTCATCCTGCTGGCCATGGTGGTGCTGATCGGCTCGTTTTCCATCGTCACAAGCCTTGTCATGCTGGTAATGGAAAAAACCCGCGACATCGCCATCATGATGTCCATGGGCGCCACAAGCGGCATGATACGCCGCATTTTCATGCTTCAGGGCATAACTATCGGCATCACGGGCACGCTGCTCGGCTATGTTTTCGGCTTGACGCTGGGCTTTCTGCTCAAGCGCTATCAGTTCATCAAATTGCCGGACAACGTCTACACGGTGGATCATCTGCCCATCATCATCACAGTTTCAGACGTTGTCATTGTCGGCACGAGCGCTCTGCTGCTCTGTTTTCTCGCCACACTCTACCCTGCCCGTCAGGCGGCGATGCTTGAGCCGGCCGAAGCGTTGCACTACGAATAGCCATGGCAGGGATCTATACATTTGCCGACGTGGGGAAAAAATTTGCCGATATGGGGGAAAATCTTGAAATTTTCAAGAATATCAACTTAATCGTGGAAGAAGGAGAAGCCCTTGCCGTTGTGGGGGCTTCAGGTTCCGGCAAATCCACCCTCTTGCATCTTATGGGGGCTCTTGATACTCCAAGCAGTGGGCAAGTGCTGTTTGACGGCAGAGACATGGCGGACATGCGCCGCAATGAAAAAGCCGTCTTCCGCAACAAAACCCTGGGCTTTGTTTTTCAGTTTCACCATCTGTTGCCGGAATTTTCCGCGCTGGAAAACGTGGCGATGCCGGCCGTTATCGGCGGAGCGCGCCCTGCCGACGCCCTGCAGGAGGCTGTAACCCTGCTTGAGCAAATGGGGCTCGGCGAACGGGCGAACAGCAAGACATCCACGCTCTCCGGCGGCGAGCGGCAAAGGGTGGCCATTGCCCGCGCTGTTTTTTTACGCCCCCGCGTCCTTTTGGCCGACGAACCCACCGGCAATCTGGACGAAAGCGCCGGAGAGCGCGCGGGAGCGCTGCTGCGCGAACTCAACCGCAAGCGCAACATGACCCTGGTGGTCGTCACACATAACCGCGATCTGGCCGCAGGCATGGATCGCGTGATGGAATTAAAAGCCGGGAAGCTGCAGCAGCAGGAATGGATTTGACGGATCTATAGTACGGGGACATCGTATGAAAAAAGGTATATCCAACGCACTGTTCAAGGCCCTTTGTTACATGACCCTCGTGTGCGCCATGCAAACAGGTTTGCCGTCCGGCGCCCTTGGCGCGCCGGATACAGTGCTGATTTTGCCCTTTCAGGCAAACGCCGGGCCGGCAATGCCCAACGCCGCGCATGACGTGCCGCAGCTGATCGCCACGCAACTGGAACAGCACGGCCTGTCAGCCGTCCCCATGAATCGCGCGGCCGCCCTGGTCTCGCGGGCGGGGGGCAACATCAATCTGGCTGCCGCGCGCGACATGGGTCGCCAGGCCGGGGCAAGCCTTGTCATTTACGGCAGCTTTAATCAGCTGGGTGACGGTTTTGCCTTGGATACGCGCATTGTTCCCGTTAATGAAGGCGGCTCAGTGCCGGCGGCTTTTGAACGCGGCTCGCTGACGGCGCTGACGGAATGTGCGGACGCCATAGCCGGCCGCGCTGCGGGCATGCTCAGCGCGACAGAGCAGCCCGCGGAAAAAGGCCCTGCCGCGCTCATACCGATGAGAACGCCAAACGCGGACGGCGGCATTGCCGATGTGCAAATACGCGGCATGAAGGTTATGGACCCGGATATCGTGCTCATGCGCATGACTATCCGCAAGGGCGACAAGCCGGACGCCAACGCCGTCAATGAAGAAGTCAAACGCATATGGGACATGGGCTATTTCAGCGACGTGCAGGCCGGCATGGAAGGCAATATGTTGATTTTTACCGTGAAGGAAAAGCCGCGCATCGACAATATTATGGTGGAAGGTTCCCACAATGTGGACAAGGACGATGTGCTGGCCGCAATGTCCACCAAAACAGGCAGCACGCTCAACGAACAGATGCTCTCAGACGATTTGCAAAAAATCACAGAAATGTACCGTAAGGAGGGCTATTACCTCGCCAAGGCCACATACAGGCTGGAAGACCGCGCCGGTGGACAGAGCACGGTGCTTGTCATTTCCGTCACAGAGGGCAACAAGCTCTATATCAAGGAAGTGAAGATCGACGGGCTCAAGGAACTCAAGCAGGGCGACATGAAGGACTATATGGCCCTGCGCCCGCACAATCTCTTGTCCTGGTTCACCGGCACGGGAACCCTCAAGGAAGAATACCTGGAACGCGACACAAACGCCATTGCCGCCTTTGGTCTGAACGAAGGCTTTGTGGACATACAGGTTGCCGCCCCGTTGGTGGAATACAAGCCGGACGGCATACACATTACCTTCAACGTGCAGGAAGGACAGCGCTACGCTGTCCGCGACGTCAAATTTGCCGGCGATGTCATAGACAGCGAAGAGAAGATGCTCGACGTGATCGAAATGGACAATCACCAAAAGTCGGACAAATATTTCTCCTTGACCGTCATGCAGGAAGATTCCAAACGCCTGACAGACTATTACGCCGATTACGGCTACGCTTTCGCCGAAGTGGACACGAGGGTGATCAAAGCCGACGACGGCTCCCCGCTGCTGGACGTTGGCTACATCATCACAAAAAAACAAAAGGTGTTTATCCGTCGTCTCACGGTGGAAGGCAATGTAAAAACGCGCGACAACGTCATTCTGCGTGAAATGCGCTTCGGCGACGGCGACATGTATGAAGGCGCGAAACTGCGCCGTTCCACCGAGCGTCTGAACCGCCTGCGCTACTTCTCCGCGGTGGATACGGAACTCATCCCCACCGGCCAGGACGACGAGGTGGATTTGAAGGTCAAAGTCAAGGAAACGAACACCGGTGCGCTTATGGGCGGCATCGGATACTCCACGTACTACGACGTCGGCCTCACCGCTTCCGTTATGGAACGCAACCTCTTCGGCCGCGGCTACTGGCTGCAGCTCCAGGGCTTCTTCTCCTGGCGGCGCACATCCGGCATGCTTTCGTTCACCAACCCGCGCCTCTATGACACAGACCTCTCCGTCGGCAACGACCTCTATTACATCCACGACTACTGGGACGACTTCACCAAGGATACTCTGGGCGACACCATACGCTTTGCCTACCCCATCGGCGAATACACCTCCGTCGGCGTCAGCTACCGCCTGGAACGCTATGACCTGTATGACGTGTCCGACAATTCCTCGCCCTACATCTCCGACTACAAGGGCACAAACTGGACAAGCGCCATCTCGGGCCGCATCCTGCGCGACACAACGGACTTCAAGGAACGCCCAACAAAGGGCACCATTGCCCGGCTCTGGGCGGAATACGGCGGCGGCGGCATCGGCGGCACAGACAACTTCGTCAAGGCTATGGCGGACTGGCAGGGGTTCTGGTCGTTCAATCCGCAAAACACCATCCATGTGCGCGGGCGTCTGGGCGGCGTGTTTCAGAACACCAATGAGAGGGTGCCGGTATTTGAACGCTTCTGGCTTGGCGGCATGGATACCATACGCGGTTACTCCTACTCCGACATTTCGCCGCGCGACTACAGATACGGCGGCGAACACGTCGGCGGTGACCGCATGGGCGTCTTCAATCTGGAGTATATCTGGACCTTTGAAAAAGAAATCGGGCTCGCGCTTGTGCCCTTTCTTGACGGTGGCTTCAATATCGACCAGAAAACCATGGGATCGGATTTGCACAAATACTTTGTGTACTCCACAGGCCTAGAACTGCGCTGGCGTTCGCCCATGGGCGATCTGCGCATCGCTTACGGCTTTCCGCTGTCTGATGATTATGACAAGGAGAGAGAATCGGGACGGCTTGAGTTCAGCATGGGCCAGTTCTTTTAGAACCGGCGCCCGCCCGACATCTTCAGGGCCTTTTCACATTTCAATGTGAAGAGGCCCTGTTTTTTCCACAAAAACGACATAGTCCCATGCAGAAATTATCCTGCTCTTTTTTTGTCTGCCCGGAACAAAAGCCACAGGCCGATGCCGATCAGCGGAAGACAAAGAATCTGCCCCATTGTCAGCCAGCCAAAGGCCAGATACCCCAACTGGGCGTCTGGAACGCGAACAAATTCCACACAAAAACGCGCCAGACCATAACCTGCGGCAAACAGGCCCGACACGGCACCTGTTTTGCGCGGCCTTGAGGAATACGCCCACAGCAGAGCAAAAAGCACAAGGCCTTCCAGAAAGGCTTCGTACAACTGTGAAGGATGCCGCGGCCAAGGCCCTCCACCAGGGAAAATAACTGCCCAGGGCACATCGCTGACCTTGCCCCACAACTCGCTGTTGATAAAATTGCCGATCCGGCCGAAAAACAGGCCCGGCGGCACAAGCGGCGCCACAAAATCCGAGACTGCCAGAAACGGCTTTCCCCGGCTGCGCGCAAACCAGGCAAAGGCCAGAAGCACGCCCAGCAGACCGCCATGAAAAGACATGCCGCCATTCCACAAACGCAGTATTTCCCACGGCTCGCGGATATACGCCGCAAGATCATAAAAAAGCACATACCCCAAACGCCCGCCCACAATAACGCCCAGCATGGCGCAAGTCAGCAAGTCCTCCACAGCCGTCGGCGGCCATGTCGGCACAGAACGGGAGGCACGCCGACGCCCCAGAGCCCACCCGGCGGCAAAACCGAAAAGATACATGAGGCCGTACCAGCGCACATGCATGCCACCCAAGGAAAAAACGACAGGATCAACAGGAAAAAAGTTCATCTCTTCCATTCCGGCGCAATAAATTCCCCGCTTTTGCCCCCGCTTTTATGGAGCAGACGCACCCGGCTGATAACGATGTCGCGCTGAAAAACCTTGCACATGTCATAGATAATCGCAGCGGCTGTCTGTGCGGCGACAATGGCCTCCATTTCCACTCCGGTAACGCCTGTGGCGCGGGTTTCCGCCTTAACGCGAACTTGCGGCGGATTGTCGTGCACTTCAAAATTGATGTCGACAAACATCAGCTTCACGGGATGACACAAGGGTATGAGGTCACTCGTGCGTTTTGCCGCCATAATCCCGCCGATTTTGGCGCATGTCAGAGCATCTCCCTTGGGCAGTGCCGATTTTTTAAGCAGTTCCAGCGTGGCCGGAGCGAGATCCACCACAGCTTCGGCAACGGCCTTGCGTCGGGTCTCCAGTTTTGCTCCCACATCCACCATGGTCACATTGCCCTGCGCGTCCATATGCGAAAAATGATGCTGCGTCACAGCGCCTCCGGAATAACAGGCGTTTGCCCGGCGCCAATTGGCGCCGGCCGGTCTATACATGTGAAGATTAGTGGATAACATGCTTGTCTTGGCTTACGGTCATTCATCTTTTGCTCTCGTTATTGTTGACGCCGACGTTTTTTTTTGAGAGTTGCGGTTGCCGGCCGGCGCGTTTGCTCCAGATCCCCGCAACGTCTTGGCTTGCGCACGCAAAACGGCCTGTGCGTCCTGATCGCCGTTCTGCGCCGCCAGACGGTACCAGCGGGAGGCTTCGCTCAGGTTGCGGGGCACACCCGTGCCCTGCTCATACATGACTCCAAGACTATACTGGGCCGCAGGTTCGTTCTGGGACGACGCCTTGCGGTAAAATTCCACAGCCTTGTTGTAATCCTGCGGCACGCCCCGTCCCTGTTCATACATAAAGCCCAAGTTGTACTGCGCCTCGGCAGAACCCCGTTCGGCGGCCCTGGCATACCACTGCACGGCCTTGGTCACGTCCTGGGGATATCCCCGCCCTTCGGCGTACATATAGGCCAGATTGTTCTGGGCTTTGACATGTTCCTGTTCAGCGGCTCTGGCAAACCAGTGCGCGGCTTTGGTGTCGCTCTGGTTTTCGCCCTTGCTGTTCAGATATATCCAACCGAGAGAATATTGCGCTTGGGCAAGGCCCTGATTGGCGGCGCGACTGTGCCAGTCGACAGCCGCGTTTTCATCCCTGGTCACGCCGCGGCCGTAAGCATAAAGAGATCCAAGACTGTGCTGCGCCATGGCGTGCCCCTGTTCTGCGGCTTTGTGCAACCAGCGCACTGCCTCTTTATAATTGCGGCGTATGCCGACGCCTGAGGCCAAAGCCGCGCCGAAAGCATACCTGGCGCTGGTATCGCCTTTTTCCGCCCCCTGACGAAACAGTTGCACGGCATGCTGCTCATTCTTTTGAACGCCTTTGCCTTCAAGAAATAAGAGCCCGAGCACATAGAGGGCTTCCGCATTGCCGGCATCCGCGGAGGCATTGAGCAAGGATGCCGCCTTGGTGTAGTCTTCCCAGTCAATGGCCTGCTGAGCTTCGCGTAGCGGGCCATTGTCGTCCGCGCGGCTGATTGCTGGTTCACAAAAAAGACAGAACCATACAGCAAACAGCGCCACTCCAAAAAATTTTGATATCTTTGTCATAGCTTCGCCAGTGTGTTTACCCAACAGTCATTTTCACTGCCTGCGACAGTCATGGCATATCGTGCGCAATACTGTCGCCGGGCGGCCTGCACGGTTTCGCCCTTCCACCAGTCTGGTGCGTCGTCAAAAACACTGTTGACTTTGGCCGCGGCTTCTTCCGGGCCGGCGTGCAGAATACCTGCCTCTGCCAGAACGCCCAGCAACTCCTCGTGTTCCGACGTCTGCGGCCACGCATCACGCGACCAGTACAGGACTGTAGGCGCGTCAGCAGCCAGAGCTTCCAGCATGGTGGTACCGGGGTGGTCGATAACAAACACGCGGCAGCGCAGCATCTGCCGCGTGAGCGGTCCTGTGCAGAGCTGTACGCGCGGGAATCGCGGCAACAGCCAGTCCGCGTCTTTGAGGGTTCCCGGCACCGGGAAATAAGGGCGATACAGAGCGCGTGAATGCAAATCTCTCTTCAGGGCTGTGAAAAAACGTGCTTTGTCGTTGCGGTAGCCCAACAGTTGCAATGGAGTCGGCCAGCTGTCCAACCGGTAGGCAAACAAGGGCATTTCCGTGCCCACAAAGAGCAGACGCTTCCCCCCTGCGCCCTTCCAGCGCCCGGCAATCCGAGCGACCTGCGGATAAGGCAGGCTGATGAAGTTGCCCCTGCAGCCGGAGTGTTCATTCCAGCCCCAAGTGGCAAAGGCGTGCTGGCTGTATTCCACCACGGCGCTGAGGCAGGCGACGCGCGCCTGCCCATAGCCGCTGCCGTGCTGCACATACATCAGGCGGTTGCCGCGCCCGCGCCAGACGGCCAATTTTTGCCGGTAAACCGTATCTTCATAAGCCAGAACGCTGGCGACGCGCAGGCGGGGGGCTGTGCGGCTTTTGCGCAAGACGCGCGGGTGCTCAAGACGCGTGAATGATTCCGGCAGCGCCGCCCAAAAAATCGCCAGGGGGTCCAGCGGCAAATGCGCGTCTGCGCCTGTGGCGGCGGCACCGAATGTGGCGGTCAGCGGCATGGATCGGTCTTGCCCCCGACTTGTGTGTGCAAGAGCGAGCGAAAAACGCAAACTCTGCCACAGGCTCACGCCTTTGAGACGCGGAAAAGGCAAACGCAACAGAATCCGTCTCGCCCAGTGTTTAACGCGCTCATTCAAAGCCGGCGGGGCGGGATTTCCATACACCCTGTTGACAGGAGGCAGGTATTCCCTACGCCAGGCAGTGGGCCAGCAAACCTCCAGCAGGCGGGAGAAAAGCCAGTGATTGAAAGAAATACCCAGCGAACCGTACAGGGTGAAATCATGTTCGCCGGCAAAGCGGAAGGCACAGTTTTCCGGCAACAGGGGCACACGCAGGGGCAAGTCGCCCCAAGCCCCTGTCATGGCCTTGACGCGTTGCCAGCGATCAGCTATCTGCCGGGCCACGTCAACGCCCCAGGGCGCGAGCAGGGTTTCCCAGTAGGCGTCCGGCAAAGCCGCGCTGTGCGGACAAAGCCGGGCGGCAAGAGCGGGCAGGTTGTCGGCAAAGATAGCGCAGGCATCTCTGGCTGTCTGCGCGAGAATATTGACGTCGCGCAACGGTTCCGGCGCGAACTGAAAACTGTTTTCCCAGCCGGAGAACAATTCTTCCCGACCTGCAAAACACCAAGGACCGGCTGCCCGAAAATGTTCCGGCTGGGCTCCTTCCGGCATGCGCCCCAGAATCAGCGTGGCTTCCATGGCACGTTTACGCTTTGTCCAAATCAGACCAGTCAAGCACCGTGTCTTCCGGCAAATCGCGCCGGGCGCGCATGGCAAGCGTCTCTTCGTAATGACGCGGCGAAATGCCGTGGGCCGGGCGTTTCCAGGTCAAATCTTCAGGGCGCAGCATCCGGCCGGCCTTGATGGCGCACGCCGTCACAAGTGAGCGTCGGGCGTTGCGTCGCGCCAACTCTTCCTCCGGCAGGGCCCGCAGGGTAAATTCGCCTATGCTGACAAGGGTTTTTTCAAGACGGGCATAAAAATGTTTCAGATCTTCCTTGTCCATGGCGTGATAATGGTCATTGCCGGGCAGCGTTTTGTCGTGAGTGAAGTGTTTTTCCAGCACGCGCGCCCCCATCAGGACGGCGCTTTCAAGTATATGCATATCCCCAGGCAGGGTGTGGTCGGAATAGCCGATGACATGTCGCGGAAAATGCTGTTTAAGCGCGTGGATCATGCC
Source organism: Desulfovibrio sp. (assembly GCA_031260725.1). GTDB lineage: Bacteria > Desulfobacterota > Desulfovibrionia > Desulfovibrionales > Desulfovibrionaceae > Desulfovibrio. The sequence continues at coordinate 19,211 of JAISKZ010000056.1, forward strand.
GAGCGCCGCATTTTCATCCGCCGTGGGGTAGTTTAAAACACAGTGCAGCAGTGCAAGTCTGTTGCCTTTTGCTTCTATCCATTCCACAGCTTCGGCTATTTCATGCAGGTCGGCGGCGCCGGTGGAAAGCAGAATGGGCTTGTTAAAGTCGCAGAGAATGCGAATAAAGGGCTTGTTGGTTATGTCGGAAGATGAAATTTTAAACACTTCCATGAGATCGTTGAGAAAATGCGCTGATTCCACGTCAAAGGGCGTGGAGAGAAAGGCTATGCCCGCCGTGTCGCAGCATCTTTTCAGAGCCTCAAACTCGTTTTTCCAGAAGGAGTCGTGTTTTTTAAAAAGCTCATACTGACTTTTTGTGGGTTCCCTGCTTGTGTCCCAGTAGGCTGGTGAATCTCTGGAGGCCAGCGTGGCGGCCTTGTATGTCTGAAATTTGATGGCGTCGGCACCACCTTCCGCCGCCTCGGCGACAAGTCGTTTTGCAATGGACATGCTGCCTTCGTGGTTCACGCCGGCTTCGGCAATGACGCAGGGACGCGGAATGCTTGTTTCCGACTTCGGACAATTGAAAATATCTGTGAGTTTCATAAACGGTTCCTCTTTGTGTGTATTCCATACATATACGCTTGATTTAGGATATATATGTCCTGTGCAATGCCGGCTTTCTTTTCGGCCGGGCAAATATAGTTCAAGCTTCTCCCAGACATAATCAGAGATATTGTGTCACCTGTGCGCTGGTATGGATATGAGAACCTCGCTGTTAGTTGACCTGCAGCGAAGTATGCCAGAAAAATTAAATCTGGACAATCTCGTGACTATTCCATCTAAAGGAAAAGAAAGGCATCTTCAACCTTCAACACCGCTGTAACCTTGACAGATAAAACAGCCCGCACGGTGTGGCGATGCTTGCCGGGACGGAAAATTTCAATATGCCAGAAGCATGTCCATAAAACCAGGCGGCTTGATAAGTAATAGAGAACATACGGTATATAGTGATGTTTGACTTCGGGCTGACACGGGCCTTAAACTAGGGAGTGCTTTTACGCCCATACCAATGCGAATCGGGGTTTGATAAACCACGGTCGGATCGTCCATGATGAACCCCGGCTGAGGGCAAAGATCCCCAAGATCGGTCGATTGATTGGGAGGCATAGCGCGGATTACATCATGGCACCTGGAAAATCCCCTGAAACGATGCCGAATACATGGACGGCTCGATATTGTCAGTTCAAAAAATCTTTGACTCGGGGCGTGCCTATACATGCCTTGCAGGCCATGCCGCGCTGCGGGCGGAAGCAACAGTCTTGAAAGGAATAATCAAGGAATAATCATGGACGGCATCTCAAAACGACTGTTTGAGCGGGCGCAAAGCCTGATACCGGGAGGAGTGAACAGCCCGGTGCGCGCCTGCCGCAATGTGGACAGCCTGCCGCTTTTTATCGCAAAGGCGCACGGCTGCCGTCTGACAGACGTGGATCATCGCGAATACATTGACTTCGTGCTTTCCTGGGGGCCCATGATCTTAGGCCATGCGGAAGCTTCAGTCACTGAGGCCCTGCACGGAGCAGTGCGACGCGGCACGAGTTATGGCGCGCCCTGTCCTGATGAAGTGGCTCTGGCTCAGGAAATATGTGAGGCTCTGCCCGGCGTGGAAATGATGCGCATGGTCAATTCCGGCACAGAAGCCGCCATGAGCGCCCTGCGTCTTGCGCGCGCCGTGACGGGCAGAGACAAGGTCGTCAAATTTATCGGATGTTACCACGGCCATGCCGATCCGTTTCTGGCCGCCGCCGGCTCCGGCGTTGCCACATTTTCCGTACCCGGCACGCCCGGCGTTCCCCGCACCGTGACGGCCGACACACTGCTGCTTTCTTACAACAATGCGGACGCCGTGCGGCAATGCTTTGCCGCGCACGGCAAAAATATTGCCGCCGTCATTGTGGAACCCGTGGCCGCCAATATGGGTCTTGTGCCGCCTGTGGCGGGCTTTCTTGAAACCCTGCGCGATATTACAGCGACACACGGCGCGATTCTGATTTTTGACGAAGTGATCACAGGTTTTCGCGCCGCTTACGGCGGCGCGCAAACGCGTTTCGCCATTGATCCGGATTTAACAGTGCTCGGCAAAATTATCGGCGGCGGCCTGCCCGTGGGAGCGTTCGGCGGCAAAAAATGCTATATGCAACAGGTGGCACCGGAGGGCAAGGTGTATCAGGCAGGCACGCTCTCCGGCAATCCTCTGGCCATGGCAGCCGGCCTTGCCACACTGCGCATGCTCAAAACCCTTGATTACAATGCCCTTGAAAAACGCACACGCGACTTTGCCGGAGAACTCGGGCACATTTTACGGGCAAAAGGTGTCCCCGCGCAAACGCCGTCACTGGCTTCCATGTTCGGCATTTTTTTTCGCGATGGAGAAATCCGCGATTTCAACGACGCTGAACAATGCGATCAGCAACTCTTTACCACATTTTATAAGCAGATGCGCGCACAAGGCATTTACCTTGCCCCATCAGCGTTTGAAACCGGCATGGTGTCCTTTGCCCACAGTGAAGACGATTTTGCCGCCGCCCTTGATGCGGCGCGTTTTGTCAAGTTTGATTAATGAAGAGCACAACTTCCCTTGCATGTTATGTATTGAGCCGCAGCGCGTTGCCGCTCGCTCAACGTCTGGCGCAAGGGCTTGCCTCATCCCCTTGGCGCGCTCCCTCCGGGCGTTGCGTGGAGCAGTGCCGCATAAACGCTCCCACGAGAATATGCCGGACATGTGAAGGGCGCATGCACGCCTTTCAGCACTTGCAGGATTGTCTGACGCAGGAATACCACCGTCACGCGGCGCATGTTTTTCTGGGCGCAACGGGCATAGCCGTGCGCGTGCTCGCTCCCCTGCTCCGCCATAAGGGCGAAGACCCCCCTGTCCTTGTGCTTGATCCCGCAGGACGCTTTGTCATAAGCCTCATCTGCGGCCATTGGGGCGGCGGCAATGCGCTGGCCAGGCACATTGCGCGTCTTGTCGGCGCGATGCCCGTGATCACCACAGCCTCTGATTCGTCAACAAACAACGTGACACCATTAACGCTCGACCTGCTGCTACGCGACGCAGGTCTGCGCATTCTCGACTGGGATTGCCTGCCAAAAGCGCAAGCCGCCCTGCTGGAAGAACGCACACTGCCGTTGTGGGATCCCTGCTATGCCCTGCCCGGAGCTGTACCTCCGGCTTTTGAGCGCCTGACGTGCGACGAGGATGGCCCGCCTCCGACAGACATGGCGCGGACAAGCCCGGTTCCCGTCTCCGCCGTGCACTGGCGGCGCATGCCCAAGGCTGAAAATCTGCTTCGCATTGCCGTGCCGCGCCTGTATGTGGGTCTCGGCTGCCGTAAAAACCTGCCCCGGAACGTCGCCGTTACGGCGCTTGAGGAACTTTTCGCCGCCAATAATCTGGAACCGCGCGCTGTAGCGGGTCTGGCCAGCGTAGAGGAAAAACGGGAGGAACCGCCTCTGCTCTTTGCCGCTGCCCGCCTTCATGCGCCCCTGTTCGCCTTTGCGGCCGCGACGCTGGCGCAATGCGATACCCCTCACCCTTCTCAAGCCGCAGGGCACCGTTTTGGACAAAAGGACTTCAGCGTTTGTGAAGCCGCGGCACTGCTTGCCGCCGGACAAGACAGTCGCCTTGTCGTCTCAAAACAGACATACAAGCGCTGCCTGACGCTCTCCGTAGCGCTTGCGGCGCAAAACCCGCAATTTTCTATATGAAGCCCGCACCGCTGTATGTTGTCGGTCTGGGGCCCGGCGACGCCGCGTGCTTGACGCAGCAGGCACGCGTTGCCCTAACGCGGGCACAATGTATCGCCGGCTACCATCTTTACCTTGAACTCGCACCACCGGAACTGCTGCACGGCAAAACCATAATCGCCACCGGCATGCGCCATGAAAAAGAACGTTGCGCGGCCGCCGTGGAGGCGTCACTTGCCGGGCAGGAGACGGCGCTGGTTTGCTCCGGCGACCCCGGTGTTTATGCGCTTGCCGGCCTGACGCTCGAACTGCTTGAATCACGCGGTCTGCTTGCGGTTGTGCCGTTCAGCGTTGTCCCCGGCGTACCAGCCCTGTGCGCGGCCGCAGCGCTGCTCGGCGCGCCGCTGACACACGATTTCGCCTGTATCAGTTTAAGTGATTTGCTCACGCCGCGGAATACCATTAAAAAAAGGCTCGCCGCCGCCCTGGAAGCGGATTTTGTATGCGTGCTTTACAACCCGCGCTCAAAAGGCCGTCCACATCTGCTGACCGGGGCGCTTGAAAAGGCACGGCTCTTTCGCAGGCCGGAGTGCCCCGTCGGGCTTGTCCGCAAGGCTTTCCGCCTGGGACAGAATGTCTGCGTACAGGAGCTTTCCCGCTTTGACGCGACACAGGTTGACATGCTCTCCCTGCTCATTATCGGCAACAGCGAAAGCCGCTCTCTGGGCCGCTATATGCTCACTCCGCGCGGCTACCGCATTGACACACAGAATGAAAACACCATACCTGTCTGTTCGCACCCGCCTCATTGACACGACATCGCCAACGCCGTATTGTCACAAAAATTTTTTTATGCCGCTTTTTTAAGAAGGAGGTTGCCATGAAGAAGTCTTTTGCTCTGCTCTGCCTTTTCATTCCAATCTTTGCCCTGTCAGCGCTGGCCACGCCGCCGCCCGTTCCTATCATCCCTCTGGCTGTCAAGGGATCCAAAAAAGAAGTGATGTTTCCCCACTCCGCTCACCAAAAAGTAGAATGCGTGGTCTGTCACCATCTGGTAAAGGGAGAAGAGAATTTCCAGAAGTGCGCCACAGCGGGCTGCCATGACGATCTGACGGCCAGAAAAGGCAAAAAAAGCCTGTATGCCGCATTTCATGAGAAAGTCGGAGCAAAGCATAAGACCTGTATTGAATGCCACAACAAAGTTGTTGCCGAAAAATCGGATCTGAAAAAGGAGATGCTGGGCTGCGCCAAATCAAAATGCCATCCCTAGAACATTTCATTCTTGCAACACTTCATATCCACAAGATTTGAACTATGCCCTCACACCACTGCTGAAACCAGATCATGAGCTTGTGCGACAGACTCTTCCAGCGCTTCATATGTTCATGCTTTCTATCACAGATGAAACCGCGCAACGCTGCAACACACAATGGATGCCACCCTTTCATGGAGTGACGACAAAATAATTGCCAAACTACCTGGTGTGGCTCCTTGAATACAAGCCGACTACCTGGCCAGCAGCAGCCATGCCGGGCCTTTGGCGTCAAGATGGCTTGCCACATAGTTAGCCCGTTCGTCCGAGCCGCAAAAAATGTCAATGCGGTTGCCTTTGATGGCTCCGCCCACGTCCTGTGCAAAGCCTATTCCCCGTAACGGCACGCTGCCGCGTGACTGGTCCGGCGCATTGACGCCATAAGCCACGACCGTGCCGAAAGGAATAAAATTTCTGGCGGTAGCGAGAGAAAGCCATTTGTCCACCTCATAGCCCATGGCGCCGGTGGGGCCTTTGTTGCCGTATCTGAAAAAGACGTAACTCGGATTGTCGTTCAATATTTCGCGCACCCGATTCGGATTGTTTTTGAACCATTTGCGCTGTTCATAAACATCACCACGTTTCAGCAGGCCTTTCTCACGCATAATCCGTCCGGAACTTTTGTATTTATGGCCGTTCTGGCAGTCGTAATTGACATGCGCTTCACTGCCGTCGTCAAAAATCAAGCGGCCTGAACCTTGAATTTCCAGAAAAAACGAGTCCACAGGATCCGCCGCCCAGGCAAGCTCCAAACCACGGTTGGCCAGAACCTGCTTTTCTTCAATCGTTCTACGATCATAATATTTGCTGCGGCGATGTTTCCCCTGCCGTTCCTGAGGGCAACGGTAAATGGCCTGCGTATAGCCGGTTTTTCGTGTACGGCTTGCGCGCACCATAGGTTCATAGTATCCAGAATAGTTGATTCCGCCTGACACTTCCACCCAGCGAAAATTTTTGAGAAAGAGGCGTGGATCAGCGTCGAGCCGCGGCAGGAGTTCAAGCAGGCGCGTCAGTGTGCGGGAAAGGTCTCCAAAGGTAAGGGTAAGGCCGTGGCGACTAACGGCTGCGGCCTCTACGGGCTTGCTGTTGACATAGCGCAAAGACTTGCGCACGGTAGGGGCCATGTCCTGCCAACTTGTCAGACGCTGGTTGCGGGGAGCAAGATTTCTGACAAAAAACTCCGGGCTTTCAAAGGTCACAGGAGGACCCGACGGTTCCGGGACGATGTCCGGTATTTTTTTAGCGCAGGCGCAAAGACAGAAGGATGCAACAATCAGTATAATCAGGGCAAAGCGCCGGCCGGCCTTATACTGATTGCAAAATCGCGTGTCGCAGCACACGGTGAAAAAAGGAATTTGTTCATGCATGAGTTTCCTGCCTGTTATGTCCGGCTGTCTCATCGTGTGTCTTACGGTGAAACCGACACGATGGGCGTATTGTACTATGCTGAATACCTGCATCTTTTTGAGCGTGTCCGCGGAGCGTATATACGGCGGTGCGGCATGAGCTACGCTGATGTGGAAAAAAAGGGAATTTTGCTGCCTGTTCGTGAGGCGCAATGCCGTTACCGCGCACCGGCCCGTTATGACGACCTTGTGGAAATTCGTGCTGCCATAAACGAATGGGGGCGCGCTTCCCTGCGTTTTGTATATGAGATATGGAATGAGGACAAGACGAAAATTTTGGCGGAAGGCATGACGCAGCATGCCTTGGTGAACCGGGACGGCCGTCCCGTGCCTGTGCCGGACTGGTTCAGGCAGCTTTGTCAGCATGCGGCTGTTGCGGATGATTGAATCTGTCACGGCGCCGTATGGCGGCTTTTGCCGGTGGACGTGCCGTTGAATTCGCTGAACAGTTTGAACAGGGCAAGCGGCAGCCAAGTGCCCCTACCGCCACCGCCTGTTCCGGCTATGCCTTTTGGGGATCTTTTGAAAGGCCGTGACCCGGATTGATAATCCGCGTCATGACGGCGAGCATGCCGGCCGCGTCGGCCACGTTGGAAGGGATGATCAGGCTGTTACCCGTTTTGGCGAGTTTGCCAAATTCACTTATGTACGCCTCGGCCAGACGCAGTTGCGCTGCAGCGACAGCGTCATTGCCCAACTGTTCGCCCACAATGTGAAGGCCTTTGGCCGTTGCCTCGGCGACAGTGCGTATTTGCGCGGCTTCGCCTTCCGCCTGGTTGATCATGGATTGTTTTTTGCCTTCAGACTCGGCGATGGCAGCCTGCTTGGATCCTTCCGCCAGATTGATGCGTGACTGCATCTCGCCTTCAGACTGGGCAATGGCCGCGCGTTTCTCCCGCTCGGCCCGCATTTGTTTTTCCATGGCCTCCATGACTGTCTTGGGCGGAGTGATGTCCCGTATTTCATAGCGCAATACCTTAACGCCCCATGGTGAGGTCGCGGCGTCAAGCGCATCTACCACTTCCTGATTGATCTTTGTGCGCTCCTCAAAGGTTTTGTCCAATTCCAGCTTGCCAATGGCGGAGCGCAGAGCTGTCTGTGCAAGCTGGATGGCCCCCCATTCATAATCGTCAATGCCGTAGGCGGATTTCTCCGGCGTTATCACTTGCAGATAGATGACGCCGTCAATGTCCACACTCACATTGTCGCGGGTGATGCAGGTCTGTTTCGGCACATCCACGACCTGTTCCTTGAGACTGCGCCGGTAAGCGATTCTGTCTACAAAGGGCATAAGCAAATGAAAACCCGCGCTGATGACGGCATGATATTTGCCGAGGCGTTCTACCACATAGGCCGACTGATTCGGCACAACCACAGCCGCCTTGAATAAAACAAGAATCATCAGGACAGCCAGCAAAAAGAGCCAGCCGTAGCTATTCATAAAGTGAAAAAAGGCCATGTCATTGCTCCTGCGTGTTTTCCTCTGTCACCGATACGCGTAACACCAGTTCGTCGCCAAGGCGGTGCCCAAGCACGCGCACAGGCTTTCCTTCGGCAATGTCGCTTTCGGCAACGGCGCGCCAGAAGCTGCCGTCAATGCTGATTTCCCCCGTTTCACCTGGGTGTAAAGCCTTGGTGACAACGCCAGTGCGATCGCTCAACAGATGCTCCGGCGCGGGCAGCGACGTGCGGGCATGTCCGCTGAAGACACGGCGAAGTCGACTGCGCAGTAAAACCAGCGTCAGCAGGGAGCATGTTATAAAAATCAACACCTGCGGGGCAAAGGTCAGATCAAGCCAAGCGGCGACAGCGGCCGCCCATGCCCCAACGCCGAAAAAGACGAGCACCAGGGTCATGGATATAACTTCAACCCCGAAGAAGAGTATCCCCAGCAAGATCCAGATTGTTGAAGCGCTCATGGAATTTCCTGCAAGGCGCACGGCAGTTGAAAACGCTTTAGCACACGGAGTCCGCAGGCATTTCTGACATCTGCGGCCTTCTTCCAAGTTTGCCGTTAACACCAGACGTGATTTTTGCGTATTTGCTCTCGCAAACTTATTAAAAATAGCCCCGGGGAGAAGAAATGACAAGGGACGTGTCGGAGTGTTTCACCTCAGCAATGATAACAGTCCAGAGGTGCTCCCATTGATCCTGAACCTGACAAATAATGCCAACGACATGCTAATCACTTCCAAAGAACGGCTTACTATGCGACTCCCGCAGCGAAATCTTCCAAGCTATTGCCGCTGTGCAGTCCTCCTGTCATTCCCTATATCTTAATTGATCCTAGGCATCCAACTTTTGTGCAATTTTCATTTTCGTCTTTGTAGAGTTTGTAGGTCACAGAATCTATAAGGGCCTGCCAGCTCGCTTCAATAATATTACACGAAACCCCTACTGTAACCCATTTACTGCGCTGGTCAGCCGACTCAATAAGCACGCGTACCAGTGAGCCTGTGCCTTTGTATTGATCTGTGGCCGCCAGTACACGGACTTTGAAGTCAATCAGACGCATTTCTTTCAAACGCGGGTAAAAGCCCGACAATGCCTTGCGCAGGGCGCTGTCCAGCGCATTGACAGGGCCGTCGCCGAAAGCCGCCGTGTGTTCAGTGGCACCTTCGACTGCCAGGGTGACAGTCGCTTCAGAAAGCGGCATGGTGTCGTTGTGTTGTTTGGATTCCAGCACGCGAAAGCGTATGAGATGAAAAAAGTCGCGCACGCCCCTGCGACCGAGCTTGCGCAACAACAGCAGTTCCACGGAAGCCTCTGCGGCGGCATAATCATAGCCGTGACTGGCCTTGTCTTTGAGTTCCGCGAGAAGACCCTTGACAACGGGTTCATCCTTGTCCAGATGAAAGCCGAAGCGCCGCGCCATGGACACAATGTTGCCGCGTCCTGCCAGCTCCGTCAAAAGGACGCGCTGCTCATTGCCCACGGCCGAGGGGAGGATATGTTCATAGAGCGTTGCATTGCGGTTGACGGCGCTGACGTGTATGCCGCCTTTGTGGGCAAAGGCCGATCGTCCCACAAAGGGCTGGCGGCTGAAAGGCGCCATATTCGCCACTTCAGCCACATAATTTGACACGCCGCGCAGCAGGGTCAGGCGCCCTTCGGGCAGGCAGCGGTACGCGCCGCCGCTTTTGAGTTCCAGAATGGGGATAAGCGAACAGAGATTGGCGTTGCCGCAGCGTTCACCTATGCCGTTGACAGATCCCTGCACCATAACAGCGCCCGCCTCCACAGCGGCAAGCGATGTCGCGACTGCCAGCTCGCAGTCGTTGTGGGCATGGATGCCGATCGCCGTGCCTGGCAAATAATCGCGTATCCGCCTGACGGCCTTTGCGACGTCCTGGGGCAGTGTGCCCCCGTTGGTGTCGCACAGCACAAGCATGTCCGCGCTGGCTTCAAGGGCTTTTTTCAACACGGCCAGGCTGAAATCCGGATTGTCGGCGAAGCCGTCAAAAAAGTGCTCCGCGTCAAAAATGACTTCGCGCCCGGCTCGTTTCAGGCAGGACACGGAATCGCCCACCACGTCAAGATAGCGATCGGGCGTGACGCGCAAGGCTTCCCGCACATGCACTTCAGCGCTTTTGCCGACAATGGTCAGTGTCGGCGCGTTGGAAGCAATCAGCGCGGCAAGTGTTTTGTCGTTTGCAGCACTGTTTGCGGGGTGGTGTGTGGAACCGAAGGCCGCTATGCGGGCTGTTTTGATGCCGCACGTGGCTATTTCTTTAAAAAATGCCGTGTCCACTGGATTTGCTCCTGGCCAGCCGCCCTCAATATAGGCTATGCCCAGTTCATCCAGCTTAAGGGCAATCTTGATTTTATCCTCAAGGTTCAAGTTGACGTCTTCGGCCTGATTGCCGTCCCGCAGGGTGGTGTCGTAGATGATGATGTCGTGCATTGTGCGTCGGCCCTGATAAAGTTATATGATACGAAGCAGATAGTTTCTATCAAAACGGCGTTAAAGACAAGCGCTGCTTGCGCCGCGCGCAGGAATATGTTATCTATATAAAATGGTTAATATTGATTTCGCATCGGCGCTGCGCGCCTTGGTCATTGCCGCTGTGCCCACGTTGCTCGGCATCATACTGCACGAGGTTGCCCACGGCTATGTGGCATTTCGCCGTGGGGATCCCACAGCCGCCGCGATCGGCCGCCTCACGCTCAACCCCCTGCCGCATATTGATCCTATGGGCCTGATTGTCTTCGGGCTCACCAGTTTTACCGGCAGCTTCGTGTTCGGCTGGGCAAAGCCCGTGCCCGTGAACCCGCGTTATTTCCGCAATCCCGCAAAAGACATGATGCTGGTGGCCCTTGCCGGCCCGCTGACCAATTTTTTTCTGGCGTTCGTGTTCGGCGGACTGCTGCGCCTTGTTCTTGTTGTTTTCCCCCCCGTCGCCTGGCAACACAGCAATATGTATATTTTTGTTCTTACTTCCCTGCAGACGGGCGTGGTGATCAATTTTGGCCTTGGCTGGCTCAATCTGCTGCCCATCCCGCCGCTGGACGGCAGCAAGGTGCTGTCGTATTTTTTGCAGGGCAACATGGGGTGGCGTTATATACGCCTTGAGCGCTACGGTTTTGTTATTTTGTTGCTGCTGCTTTTCTCCGGCCTGCTGAACCATGTGCTGGGGCCGCTCGTGGGCGGCAGCGTACGGGGTTATTTCAGGCTGCTTGGTCTGTAGCGACGTGCATATAAATAAGGAAGGCGATATGAACAGGGAATCACGCGCGCTGTCGGGCATGCGCCCTACAGGACCGCTGCATCTCGGTCATTATTTCGGGGTGCTTAAAAACTGGCTTGGCCTTCAGGAAAACGCGCAGGCCTATTTTTTTGTTGCGGACTGGCACGCCATGACAAGCGATTTTGCGGATACATCAGGCATACGCCGCAATATCGTCGAAATGGTTAAAGACTGGGTGGCCGTCGGCCTGGAGCCGGACAAATGTGTTATCTTTCGCCAGTCTGCCGTGAAGGAAACTGCTGAGCTCTCTCTTTTGCTTTCCATGCTCACGCCCGTTTCCTGGCTTGAGCGCAACCCCACCTATAAGGAACAGCAACAACAAATCAGCAGCAAAGACCTGGGCAATGTGGGTTTTCTCTGCTATCCTGTGCTGATGGCGGCGGACATACTTATATACAGACCGTACGGCGTGCCTGTGGGAGAGGATCAACTGCCGCATCTGGAATTCACCCGTGAAATCGCGCGGCGTTTCAACAGTTTTTATGGTCAAACCTTTCCAGAACCCCAGGCTCTGCTGACACTGGCGGCCAAATGTCCAGGTCTGGACGGCCGCAAAATGTCCAAAAGTTACGGCAACAGCATTTTTTTATCAGACAATTTTGCCGACATTCAGGAAAAAGTGCGTGGCATGTTTACGGATCAGGCGCGTCTGCGCAAAACAGATCCAGGTAACCCGGATGTGTGCAATCTTTTTTCCTATCATGTGCTTTTGACGGACGACCAAACGCGGGCGGACATTCGTGAGGGTTGCGCCACGGCAGCACTCGGGTGCGTGGACTGCAAAAAAATATTTCTGAAAAATCTGAAAGCCTTTCTCCTGCCCTTGCAGGAGCGCCGCGCAAAGCTGACGGAGCGCCCCGGTGCTGTGGAGGAGATTTTTACGGCCGGCAATGAGCGCGCGCGTGCTTTTGCCTGTGCCACGATGGACGACGTGCGGCAGAAAATGGGGCTGTAACCCCGATGAAATATGTGGGCGTAGATTATGGTTTGGCCCGCACCGGGCTTGCCGTGTCCGACCCGGAAGGGCGTCTTGCCTTTCCCCTTACGACCTTGCGTCTGCAGGACTTCCCCAACCGCAAGGCATTACTGGCTGAGCTTGCGGCCCGCGTTGCGCATGAGGGCGCAGGGACGGTTGTCGTGGGTCTGCCTGTGTACGAAGACGGCCGGGAAAGCCTGATCACAAGGCAGGTGCGCAATGTCACAGAACGCCTCAAGCGCCGTGTCTACCTGCCCTTTTTTTTTATGCCTGAAACGCTCAGTTCTGCTGAGGCGTTGGACGATCTGCGCGAGGCTGGCCTTGCGCCCAAAAAGCGTCGCGACGTTCTTGATCAGCAGGCGGCTGTGCGCATTCTGGCCTCTTTTTTGGCATTGAATCCCGATGAACGGAGACGGGCGTGAAAATCGCGTTGCGCGTTTTCGGCATAGCGCTTTTGTGCGCGTTGGCGTTTTGCGGCTGGCTGTTCTATGAAGCGCGCGTGTTTTTGAACAGCGCTCCAGAAACACAGGGCCGTGAAGTTTTTTTTGACGTGACGCCCGGATCGAGGCTGGCCTTTGTGAGTGCTGAGCTGGCCGTAAGGGGCATTGTGACGGACGACCGCAAATTCAGTCTGCTGGCACGCTGGCAACACAGCGAAAATCGCCTGCAAGCCGGACGTTTTGCTTTGAACACCGGTTGGCAGCCTGAAAGAGTGCTGGATGAGCTTGTGAACGGACGGCCCGTGCTGTTCCGCATCACTGTGCCGGAAGGACTGACTTGGCGTCAGACGGGCCGCCTGCTCGAACAAACGGGATTTGTGCGTTTTGATGATTTTCAAAGTGTCGTTGCGGACACGGACTTTCTGCGCCGTTACGACATTCCTTTCAGCACGGCGGAAGGCTTTTTAATGCCCGACACGTATCTGCTCAAAAAGCCGGATGCCCCTGATATGTCGCAGGCCCGGGCTGTTGCCGGGCGCATGGTGGAAAATTTCTGGCGCAGGGCTGCGCAGGCATGGCCGGATCCCAAAAAACCTGCGGCGGAAGACCTGAAAAAATACGTTATCCTGGCTTCTGTGGTTGAAAAAGAAACAGGCCGTGACGCAGAACGACCGCGTGTGGCCGGCGTGTACAGCAACAGGATTGAGAAAGGCCTGCTGCTGCAGGCGGATCCCACTGTCATTTATGGACTCGGCGAGGGCTTTGACGGCAATTTGCGCCGTGTTCATCTGGATGACGCGGCCAATCTGTACAATACCTATCAGCATCCCGGCCTGCCGCCCGGGCCGATATGTTCCTTCGGCATTGCAGCGCTGACGGCGGCTGTGCGTCCAGAAACTCATGCTTTTTTGTATTTTGTGGCGACAAGCGACGGCGGAGAGCATGTTTTCTCCACAAATCTTACGGATCACAACAGAGCGGTGCAGCGGTATCGCGCCAGCAAGCACGGCGGGAAATAAAGCGGCAAATTACAGCAGAGGTCTTGCCTGCAAACTGTTTACGGCCATCCTGCGGAAGGCCGTCCGGAAACAGGCCCTATACGCATTATTCTTGAGAATTTAGTGGAAGGTGAAACCAAAAACGATTTTCCATCACTCTGTAACGCAAGCTTTTGCGTTTCCACGGTGGCATTTTCGCCCATCCTGATGTGCTGCCCCTGAATCAGCCACAGATCGGCACTTTACTGGAAGTGGTCGGGCCGACGCTTGACGCGGACACAACGATAGTATAAGAGAAGCCCGTCGCATACGCCCTTGTAGCTCAGCCGGCAGAGCGCATCCTTGGTAAGGATGAGGTCAGCAGTTCAATCCTGCTCAAGGGCTCCAGAAATACCAACGGCCTGTGGAAATTCACCGTAAGCCGTTTTTACGTAAGTGTCATCCAGTACCACCCATGTACCACCTTTTGTCCCATAGGGTATGCTTACCTGAGATGAGCCGCCTGTGATCTCCCTCAATAGTCATGACGGCTCAGACGGCTTAAGGGCAGGCCTGTTTCTTCAGCAATGTACAGGCACATTTCGCTTTTATTCAGCGTGTACAGGTGAATGCCCGGCGCGCCGCAGTTGAGCAATCGGCGTATCTGCCGCACGGCGAAATCAAGGCCGACATCGCGCACGGCTTCCGCCCCGCCTTTCTGCTGAGCCTTTTCAAGGGCAAGATAGAGTTTGCCCGGAATATTTGCCCCGCACAAAGACAGCACACGGCGTAGCGAATCAAAGCTCTGGATAGGCAGAATGCCTGGCACGACAGGTGTGTCCAGCCCTCTGGCGCGCAGGTCCGCCAGCAGATCCTCATACTCGCGCACGTCAAAAAAAAGCTGTGTCAGCGCAAGGTCAGCCCCGGCACGCAATTTTTGCGCAGTGTGGTCGCGATCTGCCGCAAAAGAAGGGGATTCAGGGTGCGGAGCGGGGTAGGCGGCCACGCCGATGCCCATATCAGGCTCATTCGCGCGTATAAACGCAACCAGATCAGAGGCATGGCGAAAATGCCCATGCTCCGCCTTTTGGCCGCCGCCCGCAGGGCTGTCACCACGCAGGGCCAGCACATTGTCAACACGGACGGCCCGCAGTTCTTTCAAAAACTGCATAATGGCAAAAGGCTCAGCGCCGGTGCAGGTCAAATGCGCCATAGTTGTCAGACCGCGTCCGGCAAGCTGCGCTGTGACGGCCAGCGTATTGCGCTGTCGCGAGCCGCCGGCACCATATGTAACAGAAACAAAAAGCGGTGAAAGCGTGCGCAGCTGATCCACCGTAGAGTAAAAGCCGGGCATCTGGGACGCGTCGGCGGGAGGAAAAAATTCCAGAGAAAAAAACGGCGAGGCGGCGGAACGAATCAATGTGCCGATGTGCATAGTTTTCCCACAGTGTCAGCGGCGACAATTTATTGGGGACAACACAAAAAAATATGCAGCAACACGCCGCTCCGTGTCAACTTGCAAAAAAACGAGCTTGTCTGTAAGAAATAATGATGCGTCCTTCCACAACACGCGTTTTAACCCGTAGCGGTATTGCCCGCCTTTTGCCGCTTGTAGCCCTCATCTGCCGGCTGTTCTGCCCGGACGCGCATGTGTGGGCGGCGGACGCGCATAAGGGCTTCACCCACTGGGATCAGCTGGAACCGGGCCTTGCCTTTGGAGAATTCCAGCTGAACGAAAACGAGACGCGCATTGCTGTTGTGCGCATTGATCCCGCCCGTTTTGACTTTATACTCTGCGCGCGGTCTGAAGACGGGCTTGCGGCGCGCTCCCTCCATGAATGGGGAGAACAGCGCGACCTTGTGGCGGCCATCAATGCGAGCATGTATCTGCCGGACAACAGCACCAGCACAGGCTATATGCGCCAGGGCGATCACATTAACAACGGCCGCATCGCACAACGTTTCGGCGCTTTTTTTGTGGCCGCTCCAGACGATCCGGGCATGCCTACCGCGACCATTGTTGACCGCGACAACCCCGACTGGCGCGAGACCATTGCCCGCTACGGCCTTGTGATCCAGAACTACCGCATGATCAACGCGGACAGGCGCATTCTCTGGACGCCGGGTGGTCCGCTCTACTCCATTTCAGCTGTGGCGAATGACGGCGACGGGCACATTCTTTTCCTGCACTGCCGTGAACCTGTGGATGCCTACGACTTTGCCCAGCAAGTGCTGCATCTGCCGCTCAATGTGCGGACGGTCATGTATGTGGAAGGCGGCGGGCAGGCGGGACTGCTTGTGCGCACGGCATCCTTGGAGCGGGAAATGAACGGACGCTTTGCCGCTGATTTTTTGGTGACGGGCAACATTCGGACCATGCTGCCCAATGTGATCGGCGTACGCCGCAAAGCTGACGCGACCACGGCGAATCCTCAAAATGCCGCAAGTTCTGACTGACGCATGGGCCAAGTATTCCTCTATGGCTCCGAGCCTTGAACAGCGGCTTGTCAAGCACGTCGCCCCATTGCACTGGTACAAAAAACATTGCAGGTTTCTGAAAAACTGCACAGGGCTGAATTTGTCCAACGGCTTCCAGTTGCGCAGCCTATAGCCGTTGTAGTGTTTCCCAATGATGAAAATGATTGAACTATTTTTTGATTTAGGGTAATGAATAACTAAAAGCCCCAGTGGGCAGGCTGGCGCTCTGGCCTTGCTGAATTACATTAAAACCACCGCGGCACAAACTATCATTACCGGTTACGGCTACTCCCTTTCTACGGTTAAATAACACTACTTTACAGGAGTAATGAGACATGACCATAGACAAAATTTTTCAGCGCAAAACAACAGGTAAAAAATTTCTCTGTCTGTTAAGCGCGTTTTTGCTGCTTTTCCCGGCCCCTGTTCTGCCCGCGACCACAGGCGGCGTGGTCACAAGCGGCACCGCGACCATCAATCAGTCGGGGGCAACCACCAATATCAACCAGAGCACCAACAAGGCGGCTATCAACTGGAATACCTTTTCCATTGCCCGCAATGAAACAGTGAACTTTAACCAGCCCTCTTCAAAATCCATGACCCTCAACAGGGTTGCAGGCAATGAAAAAAGCGTCATCGCGGGCACTCTCAACGCCAACGGCAAAGTTTACCTCATCAACTCAAACGGCGTGTTGATGACCAAGGGTTCCAGCGTGAACACGGCGGGCTTTGTCGCCAGTACCCTGAATATTACCGATGACGATTTCAACAAGGGCAACTATGTCTTTCAGGGCAGCGGCAACGGTGCACAAGTGATTAACAAGGGAACCATCAAGGTCAATGACGGGGGCTATGTGGCCCTGCTTGGCGAACAAGTCAAGAATGAGGGCGTCATCGTTGCCGAGCGCGGCACGGTTTCCCTGAACGGAGCCACGAAAGCCACGCTTAATTTTAACGGTGACTCCCTTGTCAGCGTGAGCCTTGATGAAGGCGCGTTGAACGCGCTGGTGGAAAACAAAAAAGCTATCTATGCCGACGGCGGCAAGGTTATCTTGACCGCCAAGGCCGCTGACAGTGTGATTGCGTCACAAGTAAATACGGACGGCATCGTGCAGGCAAGGACGCTTGGGGATTTGACTGGTGAGATTGAAGTGAACGCGCACGGCGGCACGGCGAATGTGGCCGGTACGCTGGACGCTTCCGCGCCCAACGGCGGCAACGGCGGCTTTATTGAAACCAGCGGCAAGACGGTGAAGATTGCAGACAATGCCAAGATTACGACCAAGGCCGAAAAGGGCAAGACCGGCACATGGCTGATTGACCCGACGGACTTCACTGTTGCAACCAGCGGCGGAGATATCAGCGGTACAACGCTTGGCAACAACCTGAACAGCAACAGCGTTACCATTCAATCCAGCAATGGCAAAAAAGAGGGCAAGGGCGACATTAACGTGAACGACGCTGTAACATGGGTTGCCGACACCACTTTGACCCTGGATGCAGAAAACGACATTAACATCAACGCGCCCATTAAGGCAACTGGTGACAGTGCAGGTCTGGTCTTGGGCTTTGGCAACGATTACCACCTGCGTACTCTGGCTTCCTATAGCGGCACGGACGAAAATGGCAATCCCAAAATTGTTCCAGAGGGGATAAGCTTTGGCAGCATTACCCTGAGTGGTGCTGACGCGAGCCTGACCATCAATAGTACGCCCTACATACTGATCCACGATTTAAATTATTTGCAAAGCTTTATAAACGAGCGGATAGAAACGATTATATATTGGGATGGACCTGGTGGCTCTGAGGATTACTATTATTATGAAGTGAGCGGCAACTTTGCCCTGGCCGGCAATATAAACGCCTCCGGTACAATTTACACCGATGCGGTCGTGCCGGTTTTTCTGGAACACAGCACTTTTGCCGGACTGGGCAATACCATCAGCAACCTGACCATCCACGGCAACGACTCGCTGGGGTTATTCGGGCAGGCCAAGGCTTGGACCACTATCCGTGATATCGGACTGCTGGATGTCGACATCACGGGTATCTCCTCAATCGGAGCGTTGGCGGCAGGGTCCACTGGTGATATCATTCAGGCCTATGTGCGGGGCGGCACTCTGCACGGGAACAACGGCGTGGGCGGCCTGGTCGGCGGTATGGGCACAACAACGGCCGGACAGCCCCAATCACGCCTTATCAGCTCATTCGCTGAAATTGATTTAAGTGCCTACACTTTCTGGCTCCCCGGCACGTCCGTGAATTACGGAACCATCGGCGGGCTGGTGGGGGGCATCAGCCAAGTGCTGGTGTCCGATTCCCATGCCACCGGCAATATAACCTATATTCAGGGCTGGCCCAATACCTTCGGTCCGAGCAATGTCGGTGGGCTGGTCGGTATGATGAACGGCAACATCCGTTTTGCCTCCTACGGAAACCAGATCATTAACTCTTACGCCTCCGGCTCAATCATCACCGCTGATCCAGATTATGAGATCCCCGATATGTATAAGGAGAACTACTCATATCTCGACGGTGCGGGCGCTTTATCCTACGGCGTAGGCGGACTGGTGGGCAGCATACTGGTGGGACAAAATCTGAATTATGCAATCACCAATTCACACGCCACCGGGGACGTGTTCGGTGGTCAGCGGATCGGTGGTCTGATTGGCGACATCTCTGCCCAAGGCAATACCAATCTGACCATAGATAGAACCCACGCCACCGGCAATGTCACATCCTACATTGATGGCGCGGCAATCCAAGTCGGCATCGTCGGCGGAGCCGGCGGTCTGGTGGGCGCGGCTAGGGGCGGCATTGGAACTAACATCTATACCATCTCCAATTCCTATGCCACCGGAGATATCGGCTTTAGCGGATTCCATGGCGCAGGCGCAGGAGGACTGGTGGGGATTAATGATGGAGCAAATATTTCCCATTCCTATGCCACCGGAAACATCACCAGTAATGATCTGGGCACCAACTTTGGCAACTTTGGCGGTCTGGTAGGCAGTAATAACGGCAGCATAACCGATTCCTATGCCACCGGAAATGTGAACGGCACAGCTAATATCGGTGGCCTGGCAGGCAGTAATAACGGCAGCATAACCGATTCCTATACCACTGGAAATGTGAACGGCACAGCTAATATCGGTGGCCTGGTGGGTACAAGTTCTGGAACACAAATCTGGGATGACGCCTCTGGCTCATACTACTATGTTGGAGGTTTCGTCGCAGATTCCTACGCTACAGGAGAAGTGAGTGGCTCATCGTCTGTTGGCGCTTTGGTCGGAAATGCTCGTACCGGCAGCACCCTGACCAACAGTTATTATAATGCTGAAAAAAACAGCGGACTGAACGCAGTTGGTACGCCTCAGAGCGCCGACAGTGACCTCGTTGGCGGCGGTCTGACCACTGAGCAGATGCCGGACGCCAAATATTACATCGACGGCACCATAGATCAGGTTCTGGCCGCCAGAGCTCGCGCAGCCCAAGCCGCCGCTGCCGCCCGGCAAAACACCATCAACACCGTGGCATCCATCGCGGACGGCCAGCAGACAAGTGTAACGCAAGCTCTTGCTTCAACCACACAAACCATAGGCAGCTTTGACGCCACGCCTATCGGGCTTGAAGCAGCCATTGTCAACTTCCATGAATCCGACAGCGTACAGGGCACAAGCGCATCCTACTCAGCCAGCATCAAGAAGGTATCCGCAGACGGCGTGACCTATTTGCTGGAAGACGAAGAAGATGAAAAACTCAAAAAGGAAAGCGGCAAAAATAAAAAATAACGCGGCTGTCACCCACTGTCATATCTAAAAACAGCCGTCCGGCGTGGGCAACCGCGCCGGACATTTTTACACACAAGGAAAAACTCATGAAGATAAAACACCTGCTTATACTTGGGGGACTGGTCGCCGTTTTGCTGTTCCACATTCCCTCGTTTGCCGCCGCTCCCAATATCCCAAACATTGGTTCCGCCATGAAGGAAGCCCAAAGCGCCAGACCCAAGCCCCCGCCACGGCGCGAGGAAACGGGCATCGAGCAAACAGTGGAAGGCACGGCCCTGCCGGACAAGTCAGGCGGCGCAACCATCTTTGTGCGCGACTTCAAACTGGAAAATGCGGAGTACCTCAAAGAAGCGGACATTCAGGCGGCGCTTGCGCCGTACAAGGGACGCGACCTGACAATGGCCCTGATTGAAGAAGCCACCAACAAAGTCACGGAAATCTACCACGACCGTGGCTACATGGTTGCCCGCGCCTATCTGCCGCCGCAAAAGGCAAAAGACGGTGTTATTATCATCCGTGTGCTGGTGGGAAGCTACGGGCCTTCCAGCTTTGAGAACAAATCACACGTCCGTGACTGGTTCATCAAAAAAGCCATCCAGAACAATTTGCAAGAGGGCAAGCCGGTCAAAAAGGCCGACCTTGAGCGCACCGTGCTGCTCATCAGCGACATGCCGGGGGCGGACATGCCCAAGGCGAGCATAGCGCCGGGGCAGGAACCGGGAACATCAGACTTCTTTCTGGAATCATCTCCCGGAAAGAGATTTGGCGGCTATCTGTTGAGCGACAACATGGGGTCTCGCTACACCGGGCGATGGAGATTCGGCGGCGGCGCGGAAGTTAATTCGCCCTTCGGCATAGCGGACAAGCTCTCGGTCTTTGGACTTACTACAGATACGGCAGGTCTTTCCAACGCGGCTGTCAACTATACCTTCCCCATTGGGGGCAGCGGCCTGCGCCTTGACCTTGGCTATTCGCACGTCTTTTACAAATTGGCCGACGACTATGAAGAACTGGATGCTGCAGGCTACGCCGATACCTTTGATGGCACATTCTCCTACCCCATCATACGTTCCAGCAACCAAAACCTGTATATAAGGCTGAACCTTGCCCACAAGTCCATGCAGGACAAGATTGAGGTCTTTGACCAGGACTGGAAAAGACACAGCAATGTGGCAAAGCTCGGCTTGCAGCACGAATACTGGGGCACATTTCTCGGCAGGCCATTATATACATCCGTCAACGGCGGTCTGACCTACGGCTCCCTGTTTATCCCATCCGGCGAGCAAAGGGAGTTGAACAGAGCAGGCGCAGACACCTTCGGTGATTTCGCCTATGCCAGTTTGGGCATACTCGCCAATCTCTCATTGTCGGACAAATGGAGTTTCAGTGCTTCAGCGAATGGACAGAAGTCATTGGACAAAAATCTGGACAGCAGTGAACAGTTCAATATCACCGGCTCTACAGGCGTTAAAGCCTACCGCGAAGTCATCAGCGGCGACAACGGCTATCTGTTGAACGCGGAATTGCGCTACGCGCTCCCGACCTGCGGAATTGAAGGGCTGAACCACGCTCTCGGCGCGTATGTGGACACCGGCGGCTGGTCTTATCAAAAACCTGATTACGCGCTCAAAAAACGCGACACGCTCTCCGACATAGGTTTGGGCTATTATCTGCAATACAAAGCCTTTTCCATGAAGGCGCAGTTGTCGCAGGCCGTTGGTGAATACCCGCAGGAGATCAAGGACGAGGGCAGAACCTATCTCAGCGCCTTATTCATGCTGGCATTTTAAGGGGAATATATGAACCAATCTGCACTGGATCCGGCGGGGTAATCAACTACTGTGGATGTTGCCGATTTGTTAAAAAGGCTCAAATTCACAAGGGTGGCGGTGCAGACGGAGATTATTCGAAAATGAGGTTGCAGTGACCCAAAAACCCCTTGCCTTTCAATGGGCATTGCTGCTGTCCTTTTTGCTGCACACCAGCCTGCTTCTGACACTGGCAGGCGGCAATGTGCTCTTTCCCCTCAAACCGCCGCAAGAGGAGGTACTGGTCATGGATTTGTTCGGCATGATCAGTAACCGGCAGGTGGAAGAACGTCACATTGGGGCGGAAGAAGCACCGGGGCAGGAACCGGAAGCGGAACAAGCACATGCACCGGAGCCGATGCCAAAGCCCGCACCGGGGCAGGAGCCGAAAAAAGTGCCTGTACAGAAAAATGTGCCGCCGGTACAGGAAAGGCCAAAGCCTATACTCCAGCCAAGGCTACCGGGATCGCAAGAAGAACAGATCAGACAGACGGTGAGCAAGAAGGAACTTGAAGCCTCGCTCATGCGTCAGTATCTAGCGAGTTTGAGCAAGGCGGTACGCGGCAGGCTGCGCTATCCTGTGGAGGCAAGGGCTAAGGGCTATACGGGAGTTGTGGCGGTGAGCTTTGTCATCACTGTGGACGGTCAGATGCTGCCCGGCTCCGAGGCCGTGCGTATAGGCAGCGGCTCTCCCGTACTGGACAATGCCGCGCTCAAAGCCGTGCGGGACAGCGAGGACTTGCTCAAGCCGCCACGACAGATGGAAGTTGTCGTGTCCATCAATTTCGCAGAAAGCCATTAGCGGAGGGCCATCCATGATGGAACTGATTGCCCACTCTATCACGGGAATGGCCAATAACTAAATGAAATTTAAGCTATTTTACCTCATACACATCATCGGCGCTGACCTTTCATTCTGTTGTTGCTGTTCCTGCCTCTCGGCTTCCTGCCGATGCTGCTCTTGCGGCACAGCTTCCGGCATTTGCCAGTGTTGCCACTTATCAACCTGTCGCAG
>JAISKZ010000057.1 GCA_031260725.1 Desulfovibrio sp.
ATCAGCCAGCCATTTGTCCGCCTCTTCTTCCGCTTTTATAATCTGGGCCGGCTGTAATTTCTTTTTAAGGTCGTCCGTAATGTCTTTCATGTCCGGGGATCGCAGGCCGCCTTTTTGCGCAATCAGATACCAGCGCAAAGCCGCTGCGGGGTCAGGTTTTTGCCCCAGGCCGTCCTTCAGCGCAACCGCAAAATTTTTCACACCTTCCAAGTTGCCGGCCTTCGCGCTTTTCAAAAACCATTCGCGGGCTTTGGCAGCATCCTCCTTCTGACCGAACATGCCTTTTAAATAGGCCACGGCCAGCTCATTAGCGGCCGCGCCGTCGCCGCCCTCAGCGGCTTTTTTGAGCAGATCAAAGCCCGTAGCTTCGTTTTTGGACACCCCCCGTCCCATCAGATAGAACGAGGCCATCTTGTACTGAGCTTGGGGCATGCCCATCCGCGCGGCCTTGTCGTAATTGGCGACAGCTTTATCCATATCCGCCGTGGCCCCCATGCCTACCTCCCAGCAGACTCCGACACGCAGGTAGCCTTCCTTTGCTCCGGCAAGGGCGGCGTTTTGATACCACTCCAGGGCCTTTGAAAAATTGCGGGGCACGCCTATGCCCTGTTCATAGAACAGGCCCACATTCAGCATGGCCTGTGACTGTCCTTTTTCCGCGTTCATCAGCATGGTGGCAAATAAGGCCTCCGGCGATACAGTTACGGGTTGATCTTTGGCGTCTTCAGCGGCAAAGCCGGAGCCGGACGCCAGCAAAAAAGCAAACGCTATAAAACCCGAAATCATGATGTTACGCATGGTGACTCCTTAAATGAATGAAAAATGCCTGTTCATAACAAAAAAAACATCGCCTGTTGCTCAAAAATCGGGCCGAAACTGTCAGTTTTGCCCGCGACTCCCTACATTCGTACAGGGAAAATTTGTCCTTTCCCTGCCACATACCGTTGCCTTTCTGTTTAGGTGACTGCATGGGACGGATACATACAAATATTACTGCCTGAACGGACTGCGCTGTTTTGGCTTGGCGCGGTACTCCGGAATTTCAGGATCAGGCGCGTTGCCGGTCAACCGGTTAAACTGGTCGCGCCGCAGTTGCTGCTGCTGTGCCATGACTTCTGGACGGTTATAGTAGTAGAGAGTGCGCTCAATGTTGCCCGCGCCGACGACGGGATAACGCAACTGATCTTCCGGCATGATGCCGGAGTCGACCCCTGCCTGATCGGATGACGAGTTCGAGCCTATCTCTTTTGGGCCGCAGCCAGCCGGCGAAATAAGCGCGAACACAAAGCAAAAAAGTCTGAAAAAATTGTACATGGCTCATCATACACAAAAACGCGACATTCCGCAAGCGAAAACAGGAATACTTTATGTCGCGCACAACCCTCTGCACCAGTTTATTCATGCTCCTTCTTTTCTGCATACGATTTCTTGCCGTGCGCGGTGTTTGATGGTGCAGAGGAGAAGTGGTTTTCCCCTTCAATTATGTGCGGGCAAGATCAAAGACGGGGTATCGACACTATTCAGATTTATTATTAACATAGGGCATATAAGGAGCGGCAGATGCCTGAAATCATTATCATCGGCGCGGGCCCAGGCGGCTATGCTGCCGCCTTTGAAGCCGCCAGAACCGGCGCTTCGGTCACTCTGGCGGAAAAAACGGCAATAGGGGGAACCTGCCTTCATGCCGGCTGTATTCCAACAAAAACTATCAGGGCATCGGCTGACGCGCTGGAAACAAGCCGTCGCCTCAATGAATTCGGCATTATGACTGGCAGCACGCCCATGCCCATCTTTCATGCGAATATGGCCGCAATTCTGGCCCGCAAGGAAAAAGTGCGTTCAACGCTGTGCGGCAGTCTTGAAAAAACCTGCGCAGCCCTCAAAGTGCGGCTTGTGCACGGTCAGGCTGAACTGCGGCCCGACCGCACGGTTCTTCTATACACAGACAAGGGCAACGAAGAACTGCACGGCGATGCCGTCATCATTGCCACAGGCTCAAAAACCTTTGAATTGCCGACGTTGCCTGTGGACCACATCAACATTCTCAACAGTGACGACGCCCTGAACCTTGACCACATCCCGCAGCGCATGCTTGTCGTCGGCGGCGGCGTTATCGGCTGTGAACTCGCGTTTATCTTTCGGGCATTCGGCTCGGAAGTGACCATTGTGGAGGCTCAAAACCGCATCCTCCCACTTTCTTCGGTGGACGAGGAAATAAGCCGTCTGCTCCAGCGCGAGTCAAAAAAACGCGGTATACGCCTCATGCTTGCCCAAACAGTAAAAAATGCTGTTATCTCCGATGGCAAGGCGGTGTGCGTTCTTGCACCATCCCCCTTTGTAAAAAACGCTGCCGGATCGGAAATAACGGTGGAAACCGAAGCCGTGCTGGTGGCAGTGGGCCGCGCACCTGACACAGACGGCCTGAATCTGTCCGGTGCGGGCGTTGCAACCGACGCGCAAGGCTGGATTATCGCCGACGACAGAATGCGCACTTCGGCTGAAGGCGTTTACGCCATCGGTGACGCGCTCGGCCCCGGCCGCGTCATGCTGGCGCATGCCGCCTCTGCGGAAGGACTGTGCGCCGTTGCAAACTGCCTCGGCAAAGAAACGCGAATGGACTACAGCGTCATACCTGCGGCCATTTTCACCTCTCCGGAAATCGGTATCGTGGGCTTTTCTGAAGCGCATGCGCAACAACAGGGGCTGAAGGTACGTTCAAGCCTTTTTCAATACCGCGCAATGGGAAAATCCCACGCCATGGGAGAACTGTCGGGATTTTTCAAGCTTGTCTGCGAAGAAGGCAGCGGCAAAATTCTTGGAGCGCACATCGCGGGCGCGCATGCCACAGACATCATAGCCGAAGCTGCCCTTGCCGTTCAAAACGGCCTCACAGCCGCTCAGCTTGCCCGCACCGTCCACGCCCACCCCACGCTGCCCGAGGGCATGTACGAAGCCGCAACGGCATGGCTGCAAGCACAATAAAAACATGCAAACATCAATTTATCACAATCACACATCATTCCCCATTCTGGATGATGTATGCAACGACATGCTTACTGAAAAATAATTATCCTAATATTGCGAAATGGTTGCTTTGCTCCTTCACAGAATCCGTCATGTAGAAATTCCAATGACGGATTGCAGCGGCTTCTGACACAGACCAGCTTGATAAAGCACACCCACATTCACATGTCACACGATAAAGGTCGATAATGCGTCCTTCAGATCTGGAGCTTTCAACTGTCGTTGGAGTTTTATCGCATGAGGCACATGGCAGGATGTCCAGTTTGTCTGGTGTGGATGACGTTGGCATGGTGTACGATGGGCTGCTTCTCTAATTATCGTTGCACAAATCCTTGACATTTTCTGCTACGCCAGCCAATGCGTGCGCAACTGCATAGCGTAACTGAATATCGTTCTGCCAATCGGTCAGGGTTTTACCAACAAGAAAATCACGGACATTTTGCCCATAGCTCAGTATAAGCTCCAATCGTCTAAAGGACTTTTTCATATATAAGCTCTCTATCCTCACCGATACCTTGACGTACAGAATCACGCAGATATTGGTCTCTCACCACCTCGACAGACATCCCAAGAGCATCTTCCAATGCCTGTTCAACGGCATAGAGCGCAACGCCTTTTGGTCGTGTGATGGGATCAAAATTCACGATTAAATCCACATCGCTGTTTGCCCCTGCTTCTTCGCGTTGCTGTGAGCCGAATAGCTCTGCCTTCAGAACATAGGGATATTGCTGTAATAGTGTTTGAACAGTATATATTATTTCATTCTTATTCAGCATAGCTGCCTCGTGAACTGTTGGCGTACATAACTCAATAACCATGCCAACTTTTGACAAATTTACAGGCAAAAGCTACGTTACGTCAATATCCTTGTAAGTTATTTTGACGCTGAAAGCACAAAAGAGAGGCACATGTGGAAAATAGAATGTGAAATTAGTTTTCCAAGAGTAATATTAACCATGAATAAATCAACCCGTGTCCCCTGCGTCGCGCACCACTTCCAGAATGGACGGCACAGTGCGTATAACTTCTATAAGATCGTATAGTTGCGTTGCATCGCGCACCTCCACAGTAAAATGCAAGCTTGCGCGCCCGTCCACTATCCTGTCCATTTTGAGACCTGTGATATTGACGCTGTTTTTGGCAAAAATCAGTGTCACATCAGCCAACACACCGTGCACATCTTTCGCAATAATAAAAATGCCGGCTTCGTACGGTTTTTCTTCCGCGCCGCTCCAGTGGACAGAAATAAGCCTCTCCGGCTCCATATTTCCCACATTGGGACAGTCCGCCCGGTGAACGCTCACGCCCATGCCTCTAGAAATATAGCCGATAATTGGGTCGCCGGGCACGGGGTTGCAACACTTTGCAAAACGCATCAGCACGCCGTCCACGCCGGCAATATCCACGCCCTCATTTTTGCGGATTTCTTTCTTTGGTTCTTTGGCGACGGTCTCGGACAAAAACTGCGCAGGCGCAACCTCGTCGGGATGCAGCACGGCGTAAAGCCGGTTCAACACACGGCGCGGCGTCAGATGGGCGTAGCCGATGGCCGCGATCATTTCATAGACGTTCTCAAAATTCAATTCCTGCGCCACAAGGGCAAGATGCCCGGCCTTCATGGCTTTGCCCACATTCAGGCTGACCTTTCGTCCCTCTTTCTCCAACATTTCATGGCCAAGGGACATGGCCCGCGCGCGTTCCTCCGTGCGCAGATACCGCTGAATGCGGCTGCGCGCTTTGGCTGTTTTGACAAGTTTCAGCCAATCCCTGTTGGGGTTGCGCGCCTGATCTGTAATAACCTCCACCGTATCGCCGTTTCTAAGCTCTGTGCCCAGCGGAACAAGACGACCGTTGACCTTGATGCCGGCACAGTGCTGGCCCACCTTGGTGTGGATAAGAAAAGCGAAGTCCAGCGGCGTCGCTCCTTCGGGCAGTTCCTTGACGTCGCCCGCCGGTGTGTAAACATAGACTTCGTCCTTGAAAAGATCCATCTTGAGCGAATGCATGAATTCGCGTGAATCCGTTTCTTCGCTCTGACGCTCAAAAATTTCCCGCAACCAGGCAAACTGTTCCATATCCCTAGTGTTGATACGGCCTTTTTCCTTGTAAAGCCAGTGCGCCGCAACACCATGTTCGGCCCGTCTGTGCATATCTTCCGTGCGTATCTGAATTTCAATACGCTCGCCTTCCGGCCCTATGACCGTGGTGTGCAAACTCTGGTAACCGTTGGCCTTGGGCATGGAAATGTAGTCCTTGAAGCGCCCGTGAACCGGCCGCCACGGGGAATGCACAAGGCCAAGCACAGCATAGCAGTCTTTAATATCGGAAACGATCACCCGAAACGCCATGATGTCGTGCATTTCATCCAGCGTCAGAGATTGGGACTGCATTTTTTTGTATATGCTGAACATGTGCTTGACGCGTCCATACACGCGCCCCTGAATGCCGTTTGCAACAAGCAGCCCGCAAATGAGATCCGTCACCTTGTCAATAATCTGCCTTTCCGCCACCTGATGGCTGTCAAGCCAGTGGTCAATCTGATTATAGATATCCGGCCACAGATATCTGAAACTCAAATCCTCCAGATCGCGCTTCATACTGTACAGACCGAGACGGTTGGCCAACGGAGCGTAAACATCCATAGTTTCCTGGGCAATACTTCGTTGTTTAAGTGCCTTCTGATAATTGAGCGTGCGCATGTTATGCAGACGGTCCGCCAGCTTGACCATGAGCACACGCATGTCGTGACTCATAGCCAGAATCATCTTGCGTATGTTCTCGGCCTGGGCTTCTTCTTTATTCTCAAAGGGGATAAGGCTGATCTTGGTAACGCCGTCAACAATGTCGGCTACATCTTCACCAAATTTCTCGTCGATCTCTTCAATGTCGGCTTTTGTGTCTTCCACTGTGTCGTGCAAAAGACCGGCGGCCACAGTAGAGTCGTCAAAACCCATTTCCGCAAGGGAGTAAGCCACCGCCAGAGGATGAGAGAGGTAGAGTTCGCCGGAAAGACGCGTTTGTCCGCCGTGGGCGGCCGCAGCAAAAACATAGGCGCGCCGTATCATATCCAGATCGGCCTTCTGATGGGCGGTTTCCACCGCGTCAAGGATTTCCTGAATGCGGACCATGCTGCATCTCCGCCGCACGCCACACAATAATGAATATGGCGCACGACGCCACTATGTAGGAGTGCATGGCCGCGCTTGTCAATGACAAACACAACCCCCCTGATTTATTGAAACATGCCTTATTGATGTATCACAGCGTCTTGTTGGGTCATATTTAAGTTCCAAATCAACAGTGCATCCAAGACCACGGAGGCCGAAAATACTGCGCGTTTTCACCACACACAAGGCGCGGGCAACGTGTTTCATTGGTCATCGCTCAAAGCATGTCTATGTTACAGCAGTCATCCTGCCATGCCCTATATCTATCCTGTTTTAACTCTCGACAGATCCTAGATATCCATAATTTCCTTTTCTTTGGCCGCGCATTTTTTGTCCACTTCACCCACAAATTTGTCTGTGAGTTTCTGTACGTCGTCTGTTGTTTTTTTGAGATCGTCTTCCGTGATCATTTTATCTTTTTCAAGTTTTTTCAGGCTGTCGTTGGCGTCGCGGCGCACGTTGCGCACGGCCACCTTGGCATCTTCGCTATATTTGCGGGCAACTTTGACAAGCTCTTTGCGGCGTTCTTCGGTGAGTGGCGGAATAGCAATGCGTATAATCTTGCCGTCATTGATCGGGGTCAGCCCCAGATCTGACTTCAGGATGGCTTTTTCCACAGCCGCCATACCGCCCTTGTCCCAAGGCTGTATTGTCAGGGTGCGGCTGTCGGGAACGGCTATGGAAGCCATTTGTCCTATGAGGGTCGGGGTTCCGTAATAATCGGCCTTAACGCCTTCCACAAGAGCTGTTGAAGCCCGTCCGGTGCGCAATTTTCCAAAATCGCGCGTGAGCGCTGTCAAAGCTTTTTCCATACGTTCTTCGGCGTCGAGCAGTGTAGTATCCGTGTCCATGACGGTTCCTTTACGCTATGGTTAGCGATCATACACAACTGTGCCCACTTTTTCGCCCAGTACAGCTCGGCGTATATCGCCGCCGAACATGCGGCAGACGATAATGGGCACATTGTTGTCCCGCACCAGAGCAAACGCAGTGGCGTCCATGACGCCCAGATGGCGGGAGAGAGTTTCATCGTAGCTTATACTGTCAAATTTAACGGCGTCGCTGTGGGTTGCCGGATCTCTGTCATAAATGCCGTCTACCTTGGTAGCCTTGATGATGGCCTCGCATTTAAGTTCCATGCCGCGCAGAGCGGCAGTGGTGTCGGTAGTGAAATAGGGGTTGCCTGTGCCGGCCGCGCATATCACAACCCTCCCCTTTTCCAGATGTCGCAGAGCGCGGCGGCGGACAAAGGGCTCGCAGACCTCCTGCATGGTGATAGCCGAAAGCACACGCGTGGGATAGCCCTGTTTTTCCAGTATGTCCTGCACCGCCAGCGCGTTGAGCACTGTGGCCAGCATACCCATATAATCGGCCGAAGAACGCTCCATGCCCTTGGCCGAGACGGAGAGACCGCGAAAAATATTGCCGCCGCCGATCACAAGGGCCATAGCCACGCCCATGTCGAGCACCATGCCGATTTCACCGCAGATGGCGGCCACAGTTTCAGGGGCAATGCCGGTTTTTGTTTCACCGGCAAGTGCTTCACCGCTCAGTTTAAGCAGCACACGTCTGTATTTGAGGGTCGGCATGGCCACGCCTGTTTCCAAGAGTTATTCGTTTATGTACACAATACGCGCAAATGTAACCTTAACACAAATCTCGTCCGGCTAAAAGCCTTTTTTGTGCGTGTTATTTTGAAGAATTGCGCGCGAACGGCCATTCTTCCACAATAAAAGGTACGCTTTGCGTCATCTTTTCCAGCGTGTGCAGCAAGGCCAGGCGCTGATGGGGGGAAAAGGCCAGTTTCAGCAGAGCCGTTTTTGGCTCCAGCGCGGTAAAATAGGCCAGATTTTCGTACGATTCCAGCAAAAACCGAAAAAGAGCCGTGTGTTCGCGCGCTATACGCACAAGCAGAAAACCGCTTTCGCGCGGCGCGGCGGACAGAGCCCCCACACGGCGGAACCGCCGCAGAGCCGGCGGGATATTTTTTCGACAGTCATTCATCATTGTTGCGCCTTATGAAAAATCATAATCGGAAAAGGCAAGGGGCTGGTTCAACCACTGTGGTCATACATAATCTCAAAGCTAAACTGCTCTAGGTTTATCTTTCAAAATACGTATAACCACGCAAGCCGTTCTCAAATGCCTGCATAATGGCAAAACGTTCGCTTGGCGAGATGCGCCCCTGACGTACGGCAAGCTCCGCCGTACCGCGCAGGTCTTCCAATATGCGGTGCGGCTCATATTCCACATAAGTCAGGATGTCAGCCACAGAATCACCGCGGATTTCACGTACGTATTCATAACTGCCGTCATCCGCCGCACGGATGGACACCACATTTGTGTCGCCCATAAGGTTGTGCAGATCGCCCAATGTTTCCTGATATGCGCCCACCAGAAATACGCCCAGATAATACTCTTCTCCGTCACGCAACGGGTGCAGATCCAGCGTTGGTTTTCTGCCTTGCGGGTCAATAAAATGGTCAATGCGGCCGTCGGAATCACAGGTAATATCGGAAATAATGCCCTGACGCGAAGGAAATTCCCTGAGTCTGTGCACAGGCATGATAGGGAAGAGCTGATCTATGGCCCAGGAATCCGGCAGAGACTGAAATACGCTGAAATTGCCGTAATAAATATCGGCAAGACTCACGTCAATGTCTTCAAGGTCACGCGGCACATTTTTCAGCTTGCTCTTTTCCCTCGCTATGCGCATGATGATGGCCCAGAAAAAACGCTCGGCCAGCGTGCGCTGGCGCAACGTGACCCGGCCGGTGAAGAAAAGCTGGCGCATTTCATCACGGTAATAAATGGCGTCGTTATAGCATTCCTGCAGATTGCGCAAAGAAATGCCGGCAAGCGCCTCATGCAGGTTGCGCACAGGCTCCGGCGCGTCTTCGGGCAGCGTGTCCGGCAGCTGCACCTCCGCCACAACGCTCACGTCCAGGATATTGAAAAGCAAGACAGAATAATAGGCTACGGTAGCCCGGCCCGATTCAGTGATGATATGCGGATGCGGCACGTCCTGCTCGTCCAGAATGCTCATAATCGTTTCCACCACGTCCGCGCAGTATTCATCCAGATTGTAGTTACGTGAAGAAATATAGTTGGTGTGCGATCCGTCATAGTCCACGGCAAGACCGCCGCCGAGATCCAGATAGCCCATAGGCGCGCCTTCCTGCGCAAGCCCGACATACAGACGCGCGCTCTCCATAACGCCGGTGCGGATATCTCGGATATTGGAGACCTGGGATCCCAGATGATAGTGCAGCAGGCGGAAGCAGTCCAGCATGCCGCAAGTCTTGAGCGTGTCCACCACGTCCACTATCTGCGCCGGCGACAGGCCGAACGTGGAACGTTCGCCGCCGGAATCCGCCCAATGGCCCCCCGCCTTAACAGCCAGTTTTGCCCGGACACCGATATTAGGCCGCATGTTGAGCGCCTTGCTGCGTTCCAGCAAAACTTCAAGCTCACTTGGCATTTCCATGACGAAAAACACATTAAAACCAAGACGCTGGGCCAGCAGGCCAAGGTCAATAAACTCTTCATCTTTATAGCCGTTGCAGACAATGCAGGCCTCCGCATCACGCATCAGCGAGATGGCCGCGATAAGTTCCGCCTTGGAGCCTACTTCCATGCCATGATGATATCTCGTGCCGAACTGGGAGATTTTTTCCACCACCTGCTGCTGCTGATTCACCTTGATAGGAAAAACGCCACGATAGGCACCCTTGTAGGAGAGGTTTTTGATGGCTCTGCGGAAGGACTCATGGATATTCGCAATGCGCGAATCCAGAATATTTTCCACGCGCAGCAGCACAGGCATGTCGTAACCGCGCTCGTGCAGACCGGCAATAATCTCAGGAATGGAAATGTGCGGCCCTCTAGGGCCCTGCGGGCAGATGACAACCTCGCCTTCATCGGAAACATTGAAATACCCGGCGCCCCAGTTACGGATGCCGTATAGTTCAATGGAGTCTTCCACGCGCCATTGCTGCAATGCACGGTTTTTTGCCACTGCACTCTCCCCTGCCGTTGTCCAACGGATAATGATGCAAACATCCACTCCACATTGTGGCACTATGCCGTAAAAACATCGAAAGTCAATGCGCGTCGAAGTGATGCGTTGCCGTTCCACCGCCTTGCGGCACGGCCATGAAGGAGAAAAGGCTGCATGTTGCTTGATTGTGCTGGAAATGGTTATCAAG
>JAISKZ010000065.1 GCA_031260725.1 Desulfovibrio sp.
GAATAGTTTGACTGCGCAGACACGTGACGCGAGTCTGGTGAATCAATATAAAAAAAGCGCGCTGCCTAAAGAGCACGGCACAAACTTGACAGATTCACATTTTCCGCGCGGTATTTCCAATTACCGATTTTACAGGTTTAACAAAAAAAAAGGAAGAGGCAATCGTCAGTCATGTATAGCCCCGCCTCAAGTCAACGGTATTGAATGCTCTCCATGTATTCCTCTTTATGACGTCAGGGATTTTTTTAGAAAATATCTTGACAATTTTCAGAAAATTGACAATACTAAAATTTATTATTGAGTTTGACATGCAGCTCTGTTTCGGAATCGGCGCTAAGGGAAAAAGCACTTCAGGAGGTTTGTCATGAAACGCAGTATTGCCGTTCTGGCGCTTGTTTTTACATTTTTGTCGTCCGGTCTCGCCGCGGCGGAAGGCAGCGGGATGTATCTGGCGCCCAAGTTTCTGATGTCCATTCAGAGCACAGGCTCAATGAACCGCTCTTCCGTCCTTGCAGGTTCCGGTATTGACGGGTACAGCCAGTTCACGCTGGGTGGCGCGTTTGCCGCGGGGTATGATTTCTGGCCGCAGCAGATGTTGCCCATCCGCGCGGAAATTGAATTCGCCCTGCGCGGAAACAGCGAAAAAACCTGGAGCGGCGGTAGTGTGGATGTGGCCGATATCAAGGGTACCTGGAACAATTCTACCCTGTTTGCCAATTTGTTCTGGGATTTTCACAACGACAGCCCCTTTACGCCCTATGTCGGCGCGGGGTTGGGAATGGCGTTCAACTACACAGGCTTTGACGCCACGCTCGCCAACAGCGGTAAGGTTTCGGTGGACGATCGTTTCACAAATTTCGCCTGGAATGTCGGGGCGGGAGTAGCATACAGCTTCAATGACCACTTTGTGGTTGACGCCGCCTATCGTTTTGTGGGCCTCGGGTACAATGAAGTCAGCATACATGATGTTAATGGTAAAAAGTATGAGATAGGCAATTCGCCGTACAACAATGAGTTCTTGGTCGGCTTGCGTTATATGTTCTGAGATATTTTTGCCTTTTTGACAGGAATAAAAAGCCCGCCTGACCGCGGGTTTTTTATTCCTGTCAGGTTTTGACTTGTTGTCGTTTTGCTGATATTGAATCTGCTTGCGTATGACTGGAGCAGACATTCCGCCTGTTGGGCATGACCAGACGACTGCGCCGCTGCCGCAGCTGCACGGCGTGCTTGTAGTGAACAAGCCTTCCGGGCCGACATCCGGCCGCTGCCTTGCGGCAATTAAACGTTTGGGGCAGAAAAAAATCGGCCATGCGGGCACGCTGGACCCCTTGGCCGGTGGCGTGCTGCTGGTGCTGCTGGGGCAGGCCACAAAGCTTTCTTCCCATCTGCTGGCGGGGGGGGGCAAGGTGTACAGCGGCACAGTGCGTCTCGGGCAGACGACAGACACATGGGACAGTCAGGGCAGAATTATTGCTGAAACCCCATGGAAAAACGTCAGCCCTGAGACTGTGCGGCGGGAGGTCGCTTTGTGGCGGGAGATGCGCGAGCAGATTGTGCCGATCTACTCAGCCGCAAAGCACGAGGGGCAGCCTTTATACAGGCTGGCCCGCAAGGGCCGCGATGTGCCGCAAAAGGTCAAACGCATGGAAATTTCACAGGCGGACACGCTTGATGTGAGCCTGCCGTTTGTGCGCTTTCGGGTCGCCTGCCGTTCCGGCGTCTATATACGCTCCCTGGCCCACAGCTTGGGGACGCGACTTGGCTGCGGAGCCGTGCTCACGGAACTGACCCGGGAGTACAGCCACCCCTTCGGTCTTGATGCTGCTCGCAGTCTGCGGGACATTGTGGCTGAACCAGCTCTGCTGGCCGCAAGCCTGCGGTCAATTGCCGATGCCCTGCCCGGCTGGACAAGAGTGGAACTCACGCCTGATGAGGCCGGGCGTGTGCGCAACGGGATGCCCGTCTTCCGCGTGTCGGCAAAAAGGCCGACAGAGGAGGATGAACACGCGCTCCTGCTCTACAAAGGAGAGGCGTTTGCGCTGGCAAGGCGCGGAATAGACGCGGCGCACTGCTGGACCGTGTTGCGAGGGCTTTGGAACTAACTTCATTCTGTTTAAGGAGAATTGCTGTGGTTATGGATGTGGAACAGAAAAAATCGCTTATTGCGGCCCACGCCAAGCATGAGGGCGATACCGGATCGCCTGAGGTTCAGGTGGCCTTGCTTACGGCGCGCATTGAAGGTTTAACCGGGCATTTCAAGGTGCATAAAAAAGATTTCCATTCCCGCGCCGGACTGCTCAAGCTGGTGGGGCAGCGCCGTAACATTTTGAATTATTTGAAAAAGAAAGATATTCAGCGCTACCGCTCGCTTATTGAAAAACTGGGATTGCGCAAATAAGAAGAATGTGTATTGCGGCAAGAGGGGATTCCCCTCTTGCCGCGTTTTGTTCTATTCACGGCCCGCAAGGACCTAACTCGCGAGGGGAAGGGGGATCCGGGAAAATCAGGCAATTTTTTGCCCGCTTTTGCCGGAATCCCCTTCGCACAAGCAAAGGATGCAATATGTTGCAGGATATTTTCAAACCGAACCGTGTTGTCACGGAAATCGGCGGCAAGGAAGTGATTTTTGAAAGCGGCCGCATGGCCAATCAGGCGCACGGAGCAGTGTGGATGCAGTGCGGCGGGACGGTTGTGCTCGTCACGGTATGTTCACAGCCGCTTGAGTTTGACAAGGGATTTTTTCCGCTTACTGTGGAGTATTCCGAAAAAATGTATGCGGCCGGGCGTATCCCCGGCAGTTTTTTTCGCAGGGAGATCGGCAGGCCTTCCGAGAGAGAGACGCTCGTCTCCCGTCTTATAGACAGACCTATTCGTCCGCTTTTTCCAAAAGGGTTGAACGAGGATGTTCAGGTGCTGGCGAGCGTGATTTCCGCTGATCAGGCGAATGAATCCGATGTGCTGGCCCTGACCGGCGCTTCCGCCGCTCTTATGGTTTCACCCCTGCCTTTTGAAGGACCGGTGGCAGGCGGCCGCATCGGGCGGTTCAAGGGGCAGTTTGTGCTGAATCCTTCTTTTGAACAGCAGGAGCAGAGCGATCTGAACATTATTTTCGCGGCCTCGCGCCACGCGCTTACCATGGTGGAAGGCGACGCTCGTTTTTTGTCTGAAGATGTGATTATTGAAGCGCTGGAATGGGGCCGTAAGGCAATTCAGCCGTTGATTGACGCCCAGCATAAACTGCGCGAACTCTGCGGCAAGGAAAAAATGCCGTTTGCCCCGCCGAAGGCAGACAGCGCCTTTGTGGCGCGCGTGCATGACCTTGCGAAAGATGCCGGCATTGAACAGGCATTGCTTTTGCCTGACAAGCTGCCTCGCAAGGAGGCCCGCAAGGCTGTCAAAATGCGGGTTATGGAAGCGCTGAAGGCTGACGCTGTTGTTGCCGGGAATGTCGAGGCGCTCAAGTCTGTGGCGGATATTGTGGGCGATTTGGAAAAAAAACTGGTGCGGGCGCGCATTGTTAATGAAGGCACGCGGCTTGACGGGCGAGATGTGAAAAGCGTACGCCCCATACAGATACAGACAGGCGTTTTGCCCAGGGCGCACGGTTCCGCCCTGTTCTGCCGCGGTGAAACAAAATCTCTTGTTATAACAACACTTGGTTCGACAACAGACGAGCAGCGCATGGATTCGCTCACCGGCGATGTGACCAAGCGCTTTATGCTGCACTACAATTTTCCCCCCTATTGCGTCGGCGAGGTGAAGCCCGTGCGCGTCTCGCGTCGTGAAATAGGTCACGGCGCGCTTGCGGAAAAATCACTGCGGCCTGTTCTGCCGCCTGACGCGGACTTTCCTTTTACCCTGCGCATTGTGGCGGAAACGATGGAGTCCAATGGCTCATCCTCCATGGCTGCCGTGTGCGGCGGGTCGCTTTCACTGATGGACGCGGGCGTTCCTGTCAGCGCGTCTGTGGCCGGCGTGGCTATGGGCCTGATCAAGGAGGGAGACAAGTTTATTGTGCTCACGGATATTCTTGGAGAAGAAGACGCCCTGGGCGACATGGATTTTAAAATCGCGGGCACTGCAGACGGCGTTACCGGCGTGCAGATGGATATTAAAATCGTCGGGCTGACAACGGACATCATGCGCGTCGCCATGCAACAGGCGCGTGAAGCCCGTGTGCATATTCTTGGCGAGATGGCCAGAGCGCTGGCCGCACCGCGAAAAGTACTTTCGCGTTTTGCGCCACAACATGCTGAAATTTTTGTGAATCCTGATATTATCCGTTTGATTATCGGCCCTGGCGGCAAGAACATCAAGGCCATCACAGCGGCGACAGGCGCGTCCGTGGATATTGAGGATTCCGGCCGCGTTTCCATTTTTGCGCCAACGGCGGAGGCATTGGAAAAGGCTCGCGAAATGGTGGCCTATTATGATCAGCGGCCGGAACTGGGCAAAAATTATACGGCCAAGGTGCGCAAGGTTCTGGAGATAGGGGCTATAGTGGAAGTGCTGCCCAACGTGGATGCGCTTGTGCATGTTTCCCAGCTTGATGTGGGCCGTGTGGAGCAGCCCGGCGATGTGGCGCGGCTTGGTGAAGACATGCTTGTGAAGGTCATTGAAATCAACGGCGACCGCATTCGCGCGAGCCGCAAGGCTGTGCTGCTGGAAGAGCAGGGCCGCCCGTGGTCCCCTGAAGAAACCGCGCGCCCGCCGCGTTCTGACCGTGGCGATCGGGGGGCAGACAGGCACGACCGCGGCGCCCGTGACAGGCGTGGACGCAACGATCGGCGCTGAAGCGGATCATGCTGTGAACTCGCCCACGCCGGAAGAATCGGCCGCCATGCTCAAGGGCAAAAACCGTCTTCATTTTGAGGGGTTGGGTGACGCATGGGCCGTGCTCAGCGGGCAGAATCCGTCGGCGATCATGTCGCAAATAATCGGCACTGTGCTGCATGATGGCGGTACCCGCTCGGCCTGGCAGTGGAAGCGCAACGGCAGGGAAAACGTATTCATGGCCTGGCCGCAGGATCAGCCCATACGCGCCGGCGTGCTGATGAGCGGAGATGAGGGGGAAAAGCTCTCTCCTGCGACGGTCGTCCCCCTGTTGGATGGGCTGCCCAACGACCTGACTGTGGAAAGCGTGCACCCTTGGCAGCACGGTCTTGGGGCCAATGTTTCCGTCAATATGATAGACGGTGAAAACCCCCTGTGGTTTTTTAACCCCCTTTACGGTCGGGACAGTGAGGATCTTACGCCGGGCGTCACGCACACATTTTTGTTGGCAGGTTTGGCTTACAGGGTGCACAGGGCGCTGCTTGACGAGATAACCATCACCCACGGGCCGCGCTATGCGGCGTATGCCGCCTCATGGCTGGCTGAAAATCCCGGCAGAAGTCGTCTGGATGTGCCGCATCTCAAAGTGAATGTGGCAGGCCGTCGGCTGATTATGCCGGGCCGTAATTTTTGTGAATATCAGGTGCGCGCTGTTGTGGAGGAAGTGCAAGAGTGCATGCTTGAAAAGATGCCGATCAAGCTGTTGTATCTGAGTTTTCCATTTGACAACAGAGAAGCCTTGCGTCTGCCAGTGTATGCCTCGCAAGCTGTTCTGGGTGATTTTGCGCCGGCGACGGGGCAGGAAGTGGACGCCTATCTGTGGCTGCAGGGGCGTATTATTGATGGAAGCTCGCAGGAGGTGAATGCAACGTAACTTTAAAAAAGCGCTGCAAGCGGATGTTGAGTGTTGCTGCTATCCGGCCTGAGTTTTCAT
Source organism: Desulfovibrio sp. (assembly GCA_031260725.1). Lineage (GTDB taxonomy): Bacteria > Desulfobacterota > Desulfovibrionia > Desulfovibrionales > Desulfovibrionaceae > Desulfovibrio. The sequence goes on from JAISKZ010000065.1 coordinate 5,768, forward strand.
CGCCTCGGCCTGGGCAGCCGTAGCCAAGGCTTCCACAAGCGGCGTCAATTCGCCTGTCATAATGCGGTCGAGCGAATACAGCGTCAAATTGATGCGGTGATCAGTGCAGCGGCCTTGCGGAAAATTGTAGGTGCGGATGCGTTCTGAGCGGTCGCCGGAACCTACCTGCGCCTTGCGGTCTGCCGACATTTCGGAGCTCTGTTTGTCACGTTCGGCGGCCAGAATGCGTGAGAGCAGCACCTTCATGGCGCGGGCCTTGTTTTTGTGTTGCGAGCGTTCGTCCTGACAAGTGACCACTGTGCCGGTGGGAATATGGGTTATGCGCACGGCGGATTCCGTTTTATTCACATGCTGCCCGCCGGCGCCTGAGGCGCGGTAAATATCTGTGCGCAAATCGTCCGGTTTCAGATCCACATCTACTTCCGCTGCTTCCGGCAAAACCGCGACCGTGGCCGCAGATGTGTGGATGCGGCCTTGGGCTTCCGTTGTCGGCACGCGCTGCACCCTGTGTGTTCCCGCTTCAAATTTAAGGTGGCTGTATACTTTTTTTCCAGAGATAAGGCAGATAATTTCTTTGAAACCGCCTGATTCGGAAGGCGATTCGCTCATAATTTCAACTTTCCAGCCCCTGAGTTCCGCATAGCGGTAATACATGCGAAAGAGGTCCGATGCAAAGAGGGCAGCTTCGTCACCGCCTGTGCCTGCCCGAATTTCAAGAATAGTGTTCTTTTCGTCCAAAGGGTCAGTGGGCAGCAAGGTCACTTTGAGAGCCATTTCTATCCGCGGCAGTTCTTCTTCAGCCTTGCGCAACTCCTCCCGCGCGAGAGTTCTGATTTCAGCGTCGGCGTCGTGCAGCAGAGGCCGCATTTTCGACATTTCCTGATGCACTGCTTTGTGCCGTTGAAAAAGCGTCACCACATCGCGCAGATCCGCATGAGCCTTTGCCAGTTTGCGGTAGTGTTCCTGATCATTGAAAACGTCGGGGCCGGCCAAAGCCTCTTCCAGTTCCATATATTTTTTTTCCAAGCTTTCCAGTTTGGCGAACATACGTGTCTCCGGCGAAATTGTCAGCTCAGTGTGCTGTAGGGCGCTGTATGGATATGCTCTCCGGCTTCAGGCCCGAGCGCCTCGCGCAGGGCCACCAGCGCCACGTCCAGCTGCCGCATGTCAGGTTCACAGGTGGTGAGTTTTTGCAGGGTCAGGCCCGGCGTGCGCAGAACAGCCGCCCGCAGGCCCTCGGGCAGGCGTGCCGCGTAGCGTATCATCTCATAGGCGATTGCGCTGATGGGAATGACAAGCAGCAGTTTGAAGGCGACAGTCAGGCAGTGCTTCAACCAGATAGTTTGAGGCGGTATAAGGACAAGCAGCAAGGGAACCAGCAGGGTGTGCAGGAGTATCGAAAGGCAGATCACAAAGAGCAGAAATGTGGTGCCGCAACGCGGGTGCAGGCGGCTTTGTTGCGCCGCCTGCGTTACGTTGACTTCACCCCCGGCCTCATAAGCGTGTATGCTTTTGTGCTCCGCCCCGTGGTACTGGAAAACACGGCGTATGTCAGGCGCGCAGGAGATAAGCTTGATATAGGCCATAAAAATGGCGCATTTGAAAAAACCGTCCCAAAGATGAAAGCTGACGCCCTCCACATCGCCGCCAAGATGAAGCCAAAGCATCAGCAGGGAAAGAAGGTGCGGCGCCACGACAAAAAGGCCGACAGCCATAATGAGCGCAAGCGCAAGCGTCAACGCGAGCTGCGGGGCGGTGAGCCGCGTCTCTTCAGTCTGCGCGGCGGATTCCGCAGAGAGATTCAGCGCGCGTATCCCGTTGATCAGCGTTTCCAGCAAGATGGGAAAGCCGCGCAGAAAGGGTTTTTTCAGCAAGGGCCGGCGGGTCATGGAAAACCAGGGCAGCCGTCTTGCGATGATACTGCCGTCCGGCATGCGCACGGCCAAGGCATAAACACCGCCGTTGCGCATCATGACGCCTTCCATAACGGCCTGACCGCCAACGGTGGAGGCTGCCGCAAAAGGCGCGACACCCGGCAACAGGCATTGCCGCAAGCCCTTTGGCAAAACATGTTTGCCCGTGGGGCGCTTAGTTTTGTTCAAATTTGGCGTACTTTTTGCGGAAACGGTCAATGCGGCCTGCTGTGTCCAGGAAACGCTGCTTGCCTGTAAAAAAGGGATGACAGGCAGAGCAGACTTCCACATGAACCTGTTCTCCCTTGGTGGAGAGCACCTGTTCCGAATGGCCGCAGGCGCAGGTGATGGTGGCGGTGTATACTTTGGGATGAATGTCTTTTTTCATGTTTGTTCCTTGTCGATACTGTCGCCGCGCGACAGGCCCGTCAGGCCGTTGCGTCCGGCACTGCTGCCGGTTTATTTGCAGTGCGTTATCTTTACTCTTTTTTGTATGTTTTGACAAGCGCGAAATTTTGTTCCTGTCCGGCACGGCAAGCGGTATTTGAGGCGGGTCAGGCATCATTGTCGGCGGGTTTCTGTTTGCGCACAAGGGCTTCGCGGCGTTCGCGCGCGAGCGCGCGCAAGTCGGCCACACGATCGCTCTCGTCCATAATTTCGCTGCCCAGAATTTCTTCCAGAACGTCTTCCAGTGACACGACGCCGGCAAGTCCGCCGTATTCGTCCAGCACAGCAAAAAGATGCACTCTGGCCTTGAGCAGGTCACTGAGAAGCACATCCAGCGTTTGTTTCTCCAGGATAAAATGCATGGGTCGCATGATTTCCGAGAGTTTTGCGTCCGGTTTGCCGCTTTGGAGGCAATGGGCCAGCGTGCGGCGTTCCACAACGCCAAGCAGGTCTTCGTTGTCTTCGCCATGGACGGGAATGCGGCTGAAATGCCAGATGCGCTGATCGTTATAAGCGTCTTCCACAGTGACGTCATCGGGCAGGGAAAAAACCACCGTGCGCGGGGTCATGATTTCGTACACATGCTTTTGATCAAGGGCAAGCACGTTACGGATAAAGAGTTCTTCATACGCCTTGATCTGCCCCGCCTGACGGGAGAGGCTTGTCACGGCGCAGATGTCGTCTTCGGAAATGGCGGGGCCGGCCGACGGAGGGGATATGAGCCTTGTCAGTCTGCCGGAAAGCCAGATGATCGGCGCGAGCAGTGTTACGGTTACAGCGAGCGGACGGGCCAGCAATCCTGCCAGGGGTGTTGCGTACGCAACACCCAGCGTTTTCGGCACTATTTCGCCAAAAGCTAAAATGAGCAGCGTGAAGGCGAACGCGAAAACAGGCATGTGCTCCGCGCCGAATGCCGCTACAAAGGCCGCGCCGGCCACAGTGGCGCCGGCGGTGTTGGCCGTGGTGTTCAAGGTCAGTATGACGGCGATGGGCTTGTCTATGGCGTTACGCAAGCGGTAGAGGGTTTCTCCTGCTACGTGGCCTGCCCGTCGCATATGCTCTATGGCGGACCAGGGCACGGCATACAGCGCCGCCTCTGTGAGTGAACAGGTGAAAGATATGGCGACAGCGAGGCTGACGACCAGGGCAAGAGCGAGCATGGTTAAACTATCCTGTACTGTTTGTTGTGCGTCACATCGGGCCTGTCGCAATCCGCTTCAGGGTGCGTCTTCGTCCGGTGTGGATTTTATGCGGTCGTCGCTGTTGATTCTGTGTTCGCTTCCGCGTCAATATGGCGCAGCAGTTCCGCTGTCTTGTCTTCCAGCAGGGCGCGGTCAGCGCGCGTTTCCACATTCAGCCGCAGAATCGGCTCGGTGTTGGATATGCGCAGATTAAAGCGCCAGTCGGCAAATTCCAGGTTGATGCCGTCCATGTGGTCTTCATGCAGTGCCGCATCCGCATAACGTTTGCGGATTTTATGCATCAGGCCTTTCGCGTCCGCAACGTAGCGGTTGATTTCTCCGCTGCAGGGCCAGGCGGCTATGCGTTTCGCCACAAGCCCGGAAAGCGGCTTGCCCGTGCGGGAGAGCAAAGCGGCTATGAGCAGCCAGGGCAGCATTCCGGAATCGCAAAAGGCAAAGTCGCGAAAGTAGTGGTGCGCACTCAGTTCTCCACCGTAAACCGCATTTTCCGCGCGCATTTTTTCCTTGATGAAGGCATGCCCGGTTTTGCCCATGACGGGCTTGCCTCCTGCTGCCAGCACAATTTCCTGTGTGTTCCAGTAAACTCGCGGGTCGTGGATAATTTTTCCGCCGGGATACTGTCGCAGTAATTCTTGCGCCAGAATGCCTATGCAATAATAGCCTTCAATAAAGTTGCCGTCGCCGTCGTATAAAAAACAGCGGTCAAAATCACCGTCAAAGGCAATGCCCATATCCGCGCCGGCTTCGCGTACGGCTTTTGCCATGCCGTCGCGTTTTTCAGGTAAAAGCGGATTGGGCACTCCGTTCGGAAAACGGCCGTCCGGTTCCATCTGGCGAAATACAAAATCAAAGGGCAGCGCCGCTGCAAACTCGGCCAGCACCAGGCCGGCACATCCGTTGCCCGCATCAGCCACGATTTTTAAGGCTTTGTCATGCGGCATGCATAACGCAGCGCCGCTATGCTCCACAAGCCGGCGCACATACTCGGAGCGCCAGGATGTATTGTCCATCCGGTGAGTTATTGTAGTCGGAGGGGGGGGGAAATCCGGTTCTTGGGCTGCAAGCAGGGCCGACACAGCTGTTTTAAGCGTTCCAAGACCGGAATCGGCGCTCACGGGAACGGCCCCGGCGCGCACCAGTTTGAAACCGTTTTCGTCCGCCGGGTTATGGCTGCCTGTGGTCATGATGCCACCGTCAAAACCATGCCTCGCAACGGCATAATAAATTTCTTCCGTGCCGCACAGGCCAATGTCGGTCACGCGAGCACCCGCTGTAAGCAGCCCCTTGGCCAGAGCGCGGCTCAGAGATGGACTCGAAAGCCGCGCGTCGCGTCCAATAACAACATTACGCGCGGGCAGGGTTTGGGCAAAGGCGGTGCCCAGAGCATGGGCGACAGGCGCATCAAGCGTGTCAGGCACACGACCGCGTATGTCATAGGCCTTAAAGCAGGAAAGGTCATATTGCATGCAGGGATCAGCCTGATTGAGTGAGTGGAGCAACTCCCGTCTGTTGTACTCCTTAATCTATTCAGCAGAGTCTTTAATGCCTGGCGGCACTGATAGACACCGTGTTTTGGATCAAGCCAGATGTGGGAGCTCTGCTTGTCGCGCAATACGCTTTGTTGTTAAAATGTTTTTCAGTGTCGGCTAGGTAATTTTTACTCTCTTTGGTGATTTTGATGGAGTTTTTGTCCGTCTTTCCCAAAGTTTCATATCCTGCATCTTTTGTTTACGCATACGCTGGAGAGATTTTGCTATGAGAGAAGTTTTCGGCTTGATTCCGTATTTCTTTTTATACTCTGCCGGTGTGAGGCCATGCGATGTAAGGTGTCGGGCGGTCAGCATTTTGAAATTTTTGCCGCACTCAAGGCAGGTAACGGAGTTTCCTTTAATGCTTTTCTGGGCTGTTGCGGGGTCAATCTGGATTGTTTCAGGCAAGTTGTCTCCGGCGGCAATGTTGCGGATGCCGGTCGCAAGCGTTTTGACCATTGCCACAAGTTCATCTTCAGCCATGACCCGCACGGATGCTTGAGCTTTGACTATTTTCAACGCTTCAGACAGATAATCTTCCATTTTTGTTTTCCTTTGTAAGATGAGTTTGGAGAAAGGTTTTCTTTTGGAAATTTTGCAATTTTTAATATAATCAATCCATCTGGTCAAGCAGAGTTTCCGGTAATAAATTTATCCATAAAATAATCTTGTATATTGCCTAAGAATTTGTTATGCTTTTTTTCAATATGTCATGAGCATGATTACGTCGGAAGACACAAAGGGCTGGTTCAACTCGGACGGGCAGCAATGGAGCCGGCAGAGAAATGGGCAGCCGGGTAAAGAGGGTAACGAAATTTTCATTTGCGCTTGACACCTCCGCGTTTTTTTGTAAAGAATAATAAGGACGCTGTGGTTTTTACATTGTTTAGTTTGTTTTTTAAACGTGATTAAGGTATAGTGCATGTGGTCAGGGCAAGGACAGAATCTCCCGCGCGGAGGGGAGAGAGTTTCGGGGGAAGCCGGCGGTTTCGGCCCGATTCTTGCTACACACACACACACACACACACATCAACTCCGCAAGTGCCGCGCCTGCCCGCAAGGTTCAGCGCGGCTTTCGGCATTTCCCTTTTTCCCAAATGTAAGGCCCTGTCCCGCCCTCTGGGCAGGGCTTTTTTTGTCTCCGCAGTTTTTCACTCTGTTTTTCCGGGAGGTCTTTTATGAACATCGTGCCCATCACGCCCGTGAAACAGTTTATGGCAACTCTGTTAGCCATAGGCATGTTTATGGGGTGTCCGTTTTTGGCCAGGGCAGATGATTACAGCAACCAAGTAATAAATATAAATGGCGATATCTACGGTGGTGGAATACTTGGTGATGAAGGTAGTAATACTACTACTCATATCACTGTTCCATTGGGATCTCTTGAA
>JAISKZ010000060.1 GCA_031260725.1 Desulfovibrio sp.
TCACTCAATCTTTGAAAATCTGTTGTCGACAGCGATTCCGGCCGCTGTGTCGGGGCAATGCCCAACGTGTTGAGGGGGGCAGTCATTGCGGACAGTCCGGCCTGCCGGAAAATGGCGGCAAGCTGTTTGCGCCGCTGCTGAAAACAGAGATGAAGCAGCCGTGCCAGAGTCCGCGGGTATGCCGGTCGTTCAGCAATGGGGAGAGGTTCAAGGGAGAGGACAACGGATTCTACCCTGGGAGGAGGAGTGAAGGCGCCGCACCCGACCTTGAATGCGGCGTCTGCCCGCACAAAAGCCTGCACCCAGACAGAGAGGGCACCGTAATGCCTGCTGCCCGGCTGCGCTGCCATTCGCTGCCCGACTTCATTTTGAACCATGAATACAGCCCTGATGAGACCTGTGCTCTGAGAAACAATATTCCAGACAAGCCGGGAGGCAATATTATACGGAAGGTTGCCGATGATTTTCCAGGGATACCCGATGTGTATGCGTCGCCAGTCAAAATGGAGAGCATCCATAAGCACCGGCATTGTGCGCGCGCGCTCAGAACAACGGCATTCCGCAAGGCAACGACTGTCTTTTTCGACCAGCAGCAATTGTCTGTGAGGCCGTGTTTCAAGCAGACGCGTCAAGGCGCCGCGCCCCGGACCTATTTCAAGAATGCGATCTTCGGTCTCCGGCTTGAGAAGAGCAACAATGCGCGCGCAGATATCGTTGTTGTGCAGGAAGTGCTGGCCAAGGCTTTTTTTAGCGCGGGGCCGCCGCACCGCAGTATTGTTTGCGGAAGGCACGGCAGGGCTATGGCGCATCAAAGCGGTCAAAAGTCTGTGACAGGCCGGCCCTGCCCTGAGTGGCCGAACGCAGCGCGGTGGAAAAACCGAACAGTTTGCGCAAAGGCGCACTGCCGCGTAAAAGCTTTTGCCCGTTGTGATCGTCAAGAGAATCCACCTTGCCGCTGCAAGCGCTCAGCGTGCTTATGGCAGCGCCGAGGAATTCTTCAGGCACGCTGATTTCGACGCGCATGATCGGCTCCAGTGCCGACGGGCGCGCCTTGCTGACGGCTTCTCTCAGCGCCTGTCCGGCAGCCATGTGACAGCCGGGAGCAGTTGTCAGGCCTTCATGGTGTGCCACACCTGTCACGGACACTGAGACATCCACGACGGGCAATCCGCTTGCGCCGCCGCTCTGCAGGGCGTCATTCACACCGTCCAATGCTGCCTGCAAGAGGTTCCCGGGCAAGATGTTTTGCGCTTCGGCAGTGTCTTGCAAAAAATCGCCGACAGTCACCAGATTGCCCGCCAGACGCTGTCTTGGACGCACGCGGATGGAAACAGCGCCGTGGTGGCGTTCCTTGCCGAATTCTCTGTCAAAAAGAACAGACGACTCCGCCTCTCTGGTAACAGTTTCACGCCGCACCACCTGTGGACGCCCCGCACGCGGACTGATGCCGAATTCTCTGCGCATGCGTTCCAGCAGTATGTCCAGATGCAGCTCGCCCATGCCGGAAACCAGACGCGCGCCTGATTCGTCATCAAGCCGCACAAGCAGGGTAGGGTCTTCTTCAGCATATCTGCGCAAGGCTTCGTCCAGAATTTTGCCTTCATCAGCGTTGAGCGGTTCAAGCACCAGTGTGATGACAGGCGTGTAAGCTTCAATGGCTTGCAAAGAGACTTCACGCGCAGGTGAAGCATACGTTTCGCCGGTATGGGCCGAACACAGCCCGCCCACAGCCGCGATATCGCCGCCTGAGAAAGCGTTGATCTGTTCCAGGCGGTCCGCGTGCAGACGGAAGATGCGTCCAACGCGGTCGTTTGTTTTTCGGGACACATTGCGCACGGTGTCCCCCTCTCTGAGTGTGCCGGCATACAGACGCAACAGGGCGAGCTTCCTGCCGTTTTTCATAACGACCTTAAAAACCAGGGCGACTGCCGGGGCAGTGGGATCCGGCATGACTTTTATTGCGGCGCCGGCCGTTGTCAGCCCATCGGCCGGGGGAATGTCAAGCGGTGAAGGCAGACAGGCGCATATCGCGTCAAGCAGGGGCTGCACCCCCATATTGCGGAGCGCTGAACCGCAAAGCGCCGGAGTGATGACGCGGTTCAGCGTTGCCCTGCGGAGAGCGTCATCAATGTCATGCCGGCAAAAATTGTTCTCCAGGTAACGATCCAGAAAAATTTCATCCGCTTCAGCCAGTTTTTCCAGCAGATGGTCACGCCATTTGTCTGACAACTCTTTTTCTTGCCGGGTGAACTCATGGGGAATGATGGTGTCGCCAAAATCAGTGTTGTCAAAAATCAGTTTTTTTTCAGTGAGCAAATCCAGCACGCCTGAAAAATCAACGCCCTGACCACAAGGTATATTGAGTGGCACAGGGTTGGTGTGGAGCCGATCGCGCATGGCCTTCAGCACTGCCTCAAAATTTGCGCCGGGACGGTCCATTTTGTTTATGAAAGCAATCTTGGGCACACTGAAACGTTCAGATTGTCTCCAGACGGTTTCTGATTGCGGCTCAACGCCGCCGACAGCGCAGAATACGCCGACAGCGCCGTCCAGCACACGTAAGGAGCGCTCTACTTCCATTGTGAAGTCAACATGGCCCGGCGTGTCAACAAGATTGATTGTCTTGCCTTGCCATGCGCAGGACGTGCAGGCCGAGACGATTGTAATGCCGCGCTCCTGTTCCTCGGGCAGATAATCCATTGTGGCAGCGCCGTCATGCACTTCGCCCATGCGGCGGATCTTGTGCGTATAGAAGAGCATCCTTTCGGAAAGTGTTGTTTTGCCCGCGTCAATGTGGGCGATAATTCCGATATTGCGGATGTCAGGCAGCGTATGCATGATTTCACTCCGCTGAAAAGACGATTCAACGCGTTAATCCGGATCGGCTTCGCCCTTGCAGGTTGCCTTCAGGTCGAGGATGATAAACTCCTATGGCCGCAGATAGGATGTGATCAGCGCGTCATAGCGTGAGGTTAATTCAAAAGCCCGTGACGCCATGATTTGTCGAAATTTCAGGCTGACAGACATGTTGTTGGTTTTCAATTCGTCCATGGCCGCTTCATACCACCGGGAGGCGGGCAACACGAGGACGCTGTGAAAGTTTTTGGCTGCGGCCCGCAACATGCATGGGCCGCCTATATCAATTTCTTCAACTATTTCTTCAATGACAAGCTTTTGTTCCACCGCTCCGGCAAAATTGTAAAGATTGACGCAAACCAGATCAAAAGGCTGAATGTCTTTTTCTGCAAGTGTGGCAATGTGCGACGGATCATCCTTATTGGCCAGAATGCCGGCATGTATTTTGGGGTGTAGTGTCTTTACTCTGCCGTCCAGAATTTCAGGAAAGCCTGTCACATCGCTGACAGCGGTAACAGGCAGACCTGCCGCCTCAAGCGTTTTTTGCGTACCTCCCGTGGAGATCACTTCAACATTCCGCGTGGTGAGAAAAGCGGCGAAATCCACAAGGCCGTTTTTATCGGTCACGCTCAAAATGGCGCGGCGGATTGGCAACATTTGCATTGTACAGGCTCCTCCGTCCCGTTGGTTGTTCCGGTTGCGGCCATACGCGGCAGTTCCCCTTCATCCGGGGTCAGTTTACAAGAAAAGGGCGCTGTTCGCAACGATTGCAAATTGATTTATACCGCACGCCCACAAAAGCAGTTGCGACCAGAGAGACGCTTTGCTACAACAAAGCAGGCGCGGACGATCCTGTTTCAAGCCGCAACGGCTTATTACTTTAATACAACACGCCATGACAGCAAATTCTCTAGAAAAACATATTCTGGGCATTCTTTGCAGCGTCTTTGACGCTTATTCGGCCGTGCTTTTCCAACCCGACGAGCATGGCGAAGCCCATCATCTGGCCGCTTTCTTCAGCCTTGGGGATAAAATTGCGCCGGCGGCTTCCATTTTGCCGGGAAAAGGTCTTGTCGGCTGGATAATTCGCAACCGCCAGCCGCTGCTGGTTCCTCATTTTGATCAGCGACAAAGCAATCTGGGTTACTACACGGGTGGTGAAGAAGCCGGCATTAAAGCCTTTATGGGTTGTCAGGTGCCCGCAGGCGGCGCGTTGTGCGTGGACAGCAAGCGGCAATACTCTTTTTCCGACAAAGATCACAAAATATTACAACTTTTCGCTGAGTTGCTTTCACGTCAAAAAAGTTCCGAGAACCGTCAGGATATTGCCGCTGACATTCCCCGCTATTTTGCAGGGCTGGGGATTATCCAGGATTTGCGTTTTCGTTACAAACGCTGGCCGCAATTCCTGCGGAACTATTTGCGCACCATGACGGAGGCTACCGGGTTTGAGTACAGCGCGTTTGCTTCAGTGGAGGTTCCCGGAGAAACCTATCGCGTGGAATGTGAATCAGCCCCCTTGTTGCTTCCCGGGGAAAAACAGCTTGTTTTGCCTATGGGCAGCGGCATCGCGGGATGGGTTTTCCGCAATGAGCAACCTGTTGTCGCAGAGGGAGCGCATGGTGCTCCGACATCGCTGTTTGGAAAACTGCCTGAAACTGTTCCTGACTTTCAGGCAGTGATCTGCATGCCGATGATGGTCAACAAGTCAACACGCGGCGTATTGTGTCTGGCGCATACAGGAGAGCTGCCCGTTGACGAAGCCATGCGCAGCTTTGTGCGCCAATCTGTTGATCATCTGGCGCTTTTCTTGGAAAATCTTTATCTTAAAAACAGGTTGCGATCAATACTGCCAAAAGCCAGGGTACACAGCGAAGGTTCACATGTGTATGATCCCGACAATGCGCCTGAACCACGGCATGAAGAATCCTGACAATGTTTTTTCAGCGTTGTCTTCGTTTTTTTTCTCAGGATATCGCCATGGATCTGGGAACGGCCAACACGTTGCTGTATATCAGAACACACGGCATCGTGATCAATGAACCATCAGTGGTCGCCATTGATCTGCAGAAAAAGGCCGTTATTGCCGTCGGTGCCGGGGCCAAGCAATTTCTGGGGCGTACGCCGCAACGCATCAGGGCCGTCCGCCCCATGAAGGACGGCGTTATCGCCGATTTTGACGTGACGCATGCGATGATAGCCTATTTTGTAAGAAAGGCGATTACCGGACTGCGTCTTGTCAAGCCGTCCATGGTGATCTGTGTTCCCACCGGCATTACCCAGGTGGAAAAAAAGGCCGTCATTGATGCTGCCTTACTGGCGGGCGCGGCGAGCATATCACTGGTCGAAGAGCCGATGGCGGCGGCTATTGGCGCGGATCTTCCCATACATGAACCGCTCGGCAACATGGTGCTGGACATCGGCGGCGGGACAAGCGAGGTCGCGGTCATAACCTTGGCGGGCACTGCCGCCGCACAGTCGGTGCGCGTGGCCGGGGACGCCATGAACATGGCTGTTCAGCGTTTTATGCGGGATGTATTTCGTATGGACCTCGGGGACAATACCGCGGAGAATGTGAAAATAATTCTGGGTTCCGCCGTGCCCCAGCCCAACGCGCCTGCGCTGGAGGTGTCCGGCAAAGATCTGATTCAGGGAACGCCGAAGGTTGTTACCGTCACTGAAGGGCATATTCGTGAGGCGTTGCGTGAACCTGTTCAGGCTATTTTAAATGCGGTCTTGCGAACACTGGAAAAAACGCCGCCTGAACTGTCCGCGGATATTTACCGTAACGGCATGCTGATGACCGGCGGCGGCTCCCTGCTGAAAGGGCTGGATCAGTTTATTGCGCGTGAAACACATTTGAAAGTTTTTGTGGATAAAGATCCCTTGACAACTGTTCTGCGGGGCACGGCCCGCGCTATGCTCAACAGAAAAACATACCATTCTGTTTTTATAAACTGATATGCTGTGATAACGCGCGCAGTGCGGAACTTCGGGCGACTGTTGTTTTTTGGACAATACGACAATGCCTGCTCAGAATGGTCGAATATAGCCGTTTTGTATGACTATGCGCATGTACGGCGTGAGCATGTCCTTAAAATGCGTGTTTATGCCTTTAAGTTCATCATAATCCAGCAAGAGATGGCGTTCTGTATTGCTTGCCAGTTCCGCAGCCTTTACCGCAGACAGCCGGGCTTCAAAAATCGTTGCGAACGATTGCCGGTTTTCCATGCAAGGGGGAAAGATGCCGATTGGAACAATCCGTGAGGAACGCAGGTTCCAGTTGTCGTGGAGGGTGGTCGTTGCGCAGGTTTCAGCGGATTGCCCGACCGGCACATGGAAAAAGGATGAAAAACTCCATCCCGACTGCGGCTGGAGTGTCAGCAAGACACGCCCGCGTGCGTCACGAAGCAGCAGGGCGACAGTGCGGTGCGCCAGGCGCTGGTGCAGCACATTTTTATAGTCCATAATACCTATCGGCATGTTGCGACTGTCAACAATTTCAACACGGCGTTGCGTCTGCCTTAATCCTGGGTAGAGTTTTGTTGTCATGAAGCCTGTAGTATCTCCTGTGCATTTTCAGCGTATTACCCCACAATATGCCGAGGCCATGCAGGAACTGGAGCGCCGTTGCTTCTCTATGCCGTGGTCAGAGGAGGAATGCAGGTCAGCTTTCACGCAACCGGCTTTTACAGCATTTGGCCTTATGCGGGGTGTAAATCTTATTGCCTATATTTCAGTATATCATACTGCGAATGAACTGGAAATACTCAATCTTGGCGTCGCGTCGGAAGAGCGCAGGCGTGGTTTTGGGCGCTGTCTTCTTGAGACGACCTTGCGGGTCGAACGTAAAATGGGTATAGAAAAAGCGCAACTTGAAGTTCGCGAGAGCAATCATGCCGCTATTTGTCTTTATCAAAGCTGCGGCTTCAGCAAGGTTGGCATCCGTGCACACTATTATTCAGATTTTGGAGAAGATGCGCTGATATACGCTTGTCATTTCTGCTCCGGATCTGGCTCGCCTGGGATTATCCATGCAAAAAATTATTGCTGCAAACTGGAAAATGTATAAAACCCGCGCCGCCGCGGAACAAACGGCCCTGGATTTTGCACAGGCTCTGGCTGGCGGCGACGTGCTTTCTGACCGTCAGCTTCTGGTTTTTCCTTCATACACAAACATATCGACTGTGGCAGCGGTCTTGGGCAAATACAGCCATGTCGCTGTGGGCGCACAGAATTTTTATCCGGCGAAAGAAGGCGCCTTCACCGGCGAGGTTTCAGCAGATATGCTGCGTGATGCCGGCGCAAGCTGGGTTTTGACAGGTCATTCGGAGCGGCGTCATCTGCTTGGCGAGGATGATGATTCAGTGGCGCGTAAAACAGCTTTTGCCCTGACGCAAGGGCTCAATGTCATGCTCTGCGTTGGAGAAACACTGTCTGAACGCGCGGCCGGTGAATTGACAGACGTGCTTTCCCGCCAGATCGTTTCCGCTTTTGTCGATTTGTCTCGGGATACTTTGTTTGGCAGATTGGCTGTTGCCTATGAACCAGTTTGGGCAATCGGAACCGGCAACGTGGCGGGACCTGCCGAAATTCTTGAGGCGCACGCGGCAACACGCTCGCTTGTTATGCGGATTGTCGGCGAAAAGGGGAAAGATATCCCCATCCTTTACGGTGGGAGCGTCAAGCCGGACAATGCGGCAACGCTTATCAGGCTTGACAATGTAGATGGTCTTCTGGTAGGTGGAGCCTCTTTAGAGGCGCAAAGTTTCATGCAAATTGTCAAAGCCTGATATTTGCCATGAACGCGGAACCCGCGTTCATTTCTTTTTTGCGCCATCCGTGCAGATACGGTTGGTGAGGAGGACATAGTGCAGACTCTTATCTTGACGCTGCATATCATTGTGTGTGTATTTCTTGTTATTCTCATCCTGCTGCAGGCAGGGAAAGAAGGCATGGGCGTTATTTTCGGCGGCGGCAACACGTCCGTTTTCGGCAGTTCCGGCGCCGGCGGCATTTTGGCCAAGCTGACGACATTGATGGCTGTTATTTTTGTGATGACTTCCTTAAGTTATACTTATGTGACAAGTTCGCGTCCGCAGCATGATTCTGCCGTGTTAAATGTCACTATTGAAGAACCCGCGACGCCGGTACCCGGCGGCGACATTCCTGCGCCGCCGACAACAGCGCAGGATCCAAAGAATGTGATTACGCCTCCACAAAATCCGGCTGCTGCTCCAGAGGCACAGCCGTCATCGCAGCAGCCCGGCCAGGACAAAAACGGCGCTTCGACCAGGCGCAATAAATAAAGGGCGTTCAGGATTTCTTCAGCATTGACGAACGAGAGATATGTCCGGTTGTGCAGTTATGACTGATGACAATTTTTTTACGGCAAATCCGTTTCGCATGCTGGATGTCAGCCGTCTCCCCGACAGATCCGCCGACAGCGCCTCAGCAAAGTGCGTGACAAGGCGGAGGAGGGCGAGTGGCGCATTCAGCCGGGCAGAGCGGCTGCCGGACGCCAACGGACAGGATAGTCAGAACTTCTCCCGGTCGGACGACGACACGGATATTTTTTTAGAGGCTATGGGGCCGGTGCGCCCTTTGACGTCGCGCGGACGCGAAGTTGCCTTGAAACAGCCACAAGACGTCACTGTGGTTTCCTTTGAGTCAAACATGCAGACTGTCATGGACGACAATTTTGAATTTGCGCTGTCCACGACGGACGAATATCTGGAAGGTCATGTTGTCGGCCTTGATCAGTTGGTCATGAACAGGTTGCGAGCCGGAGCGTTGAAGCCTGAAGCGCATCTTGATCTGCACGGACTTAATGTAGTGCAGGCGTTTGAGTCGTTGCGCGGTTTTATACACAGATGCTGGCACAACGGCATGCGCGCTGTGCTGGTGGTGCCGGGGCGGGGCCGCAATTCGCCGAACGGTGTAGGCGTGTTGCGTGACAAATTGCAAGACTGGCTGACGCAGGAGCCTTTCAACGGTGTGGTGCTGGCTTTTTGCACTGCCCGGGCGCATGACGGTGGACCGGGCAGCATTTATGTGCTTTTGCGCAAATGCCGTAAAAAAGGTCGTGTACGCTGGGAAAAAAGGCCGGCTGACGCTGACCTGTACTGACAGACTGTTTGCCCTGAAAAAGTCAGTGACGGTGCGCGGTTAATTTTTTTTCAGGCTGTTGAGACGCTCCAGCAGCCGTGGATAATACATATCTTCCTGTTCTATCAGGATATGACGCTGATGCCGCGTCTGTGCTCTGAAAATCATAAAACGAAGCTTCTGCATCTGGCGTACACGCTCCTGTTCGTCTTCACACTGATCCAGCATCTCTGCCAGTCGGTTTATTTCTTTACGTTCCTCCAACTCAGGCGGCAGACAGCCTGCGTTGCGCAGGATTTTATAGGCCATGCGCAATTCTTCCGGAATATGACTCATATCCTCCAGTTCCAGCGGCCGGCCGCTGCCGGGAAGATTGTCCAATACCCCCTTCTCCAGCGCGTCTTCAATGCGTTTTTCAGCAATAAACTGGATGGCGGACAGCGGATTTGTTTGATACATCTTCAGTTTTCCAAAGCAGCACTGGTTTTTTGAGACATTGCAGGTTCTGTGCCCCAGAGTTTCTTCCATTCCACAATCAGGGCAAGAGCCTCCATCGGGCTGATGGTTTCCGGAGAAATGTCTTGCAGCAGGCCTACCAGGGGGTGTTCCGCCGCCGGCGGCGCGGGAGAGATTTCGGGCAAAGCCGTCTGGATGGAAGCATGTCGCGTCTCATGTGCCGCCAGACCGGGAAGGGACATGGAAATGGCCGCGGCAGCATTGTGCTGCAGCGTCTTGCCGCGCTCCAGAACGGTCAAAATGGCTTTGGCCCTTTGCACAACAGGCGCAGGCACGCCCGCAAGCCGGGCGACTTCAACTCCATAACTGCGGTCTGACGGGCCCGGCACGAGCTTGTGCAGGAATAAAATGTCGTTCTTGTATTCACGAATGGCGATATTCATGGTGAATACGCCTGGGAGACGCCCTTCAAGCGCGGTGAGTTCATGGTAATGTGTGGCAAAGAGTGTCCGCAGTGACGCATTTTGTCGCTTCGCCAGGTCTTCAACAACGGCCCAGGCCAAAGCGACGCCGTCATAGGTGCTTGTGCCCCGTCCGATTTCATCCAGAATAATCAGACTGCGTCGGGTAGCCTGCCGCAGGATGCGCGCGGTCTCCATCATCTCCACCATAAAGGTGCTCTGGTTCTGCGTCAGATTGTCCGCGGCGCCGACGCGGGAAAAAAGACGATCCACCATGCCTATTCTTGCTTCGGAAGCGGGAACCATAGAACCCATCTGTGCCAGAAGGCATATAAGCGCCACCTGACGCAGTATTGTTGATTTCCCGGCCATATTCGGCCCTGTGAGCAGGCAGAGCCGACGTTTTGTATCCAGAGAAAAATTGTTGGGCACAAAATTTTCACTTCCCAGTATGCTTTCTACAACAGGGTGCCGACCTTCGCGTATATCAAGGTTCGCGTCATCTGTAAGCGCCGGACGACACCAGTTGTTCTGGCGTCCAACATGGGCAAGACTTTGAAAGTAATCCAACTGTGCAATAATATCCGCCAGATGTACAATACGTTCGCGTTGTTTTGCGATATGCAGGCGCAGATCCTGAAAGAGCTTGTATTCGAGACTTTTTCTGCGTTCTGCAGCCGACAGCAACTCTTCTTCCAGTTTTTTGAGACTCTCCGTTGTAAAGCGTTCCACGTTTGCAAGCGTTTGACGGCGAATAAAACGATCCGGCAATGACAGGGCGCGTGCACTGCGGGATAATTCGTAGTAATAGCCGAAAATACGATTATACCCTATTTTCAGCTTGTTGATGCCTGTTGTTTTTTGTTCCGCTTCAAGTATTTCTTGAAGTTTGTCTTCACCGTGTTCAATCAGATCAAGAATTGTATCCAGATCAGCGTGATAACCTTTTTTAAAAAGGCATCCTTCAGTAATAACCTGCGGCAGATTCTCCAGCAACGCTGCTTCTAGAAGCAGCGTGCAATCTTCCATGTTATCCCAGTTATCGACAATATGGCGGAGCGCTTCAGGCAGGGTTTCTGTCTGCTGCCGGGTGTCGTTTTGGTCAGGGACACACGGGTGCTGCAACAGGGCATTGCATACTTCTGGCAATGCGGCCAGACTGCCGCGCAGAGCAGTAAAATCACGCGGCGTGGCACGATCTATGCTGATTCTTGTGGATAATCGTTCAAGATCATATATATTTTTAAGTGCCTGACGCAGGGCGGCACGACAATTGTCATATGTATGCAAAAACAGTACAGCGTCCTGAATGCGCACAGCTGGCGTGATATCGCGCCACGGATGACGCAGCATGTCCTCAAGAAGGCGTCCTCCCATGGGGGTTATGGTGTCATCAACGACATGCCGAAGGGTTCCCTTCCCCTTACGGCCGTTCAACCGGATAAAAATTTCCAGATTGGATTCCGTAACTTCATCAATAAGAAGGCGTCGGCTCAGGTTCAGCAGGGTGAAGGGTTTCAGATGATCCATGGAGCACATTTGCGTCTGTTCCAGATAAAACAGCAGCGCTCCGCAAGCACGCATCAGTTCATCTTTGCCGTCCAGATCCAAAACACTTGCGTCTCTCACGCCCTGAATCTGCAAGACCCGTTCAGCAGCTCGTTTGAGGTCAAAATGCCCCTGCGGCATATGCAGCACACGCACGCCGTCAAGCCGACAATGCCGAGATACGGTATAGCCTTGGGGGAGCAGAAGTTCACTGGGGGCAATTTTTTGTACCCACTGCCAGAGATCAGACTGGCGATTAAATTCAACCCCGGTCCATTGTCCGGTGGAAACGTCTGTCCAGACAAAGCCGCTGCGACTGTTTGCAGCATTGTCATAAAGAGCTGACAAATAGTTGTGGCTTTTAGCCTCAAGGATGGCGTCATCAAACACTGTGCCGGGAGTGATAACCCTGGTGACGGCCCGTTTCACAAGACCTTTGGCCGCCTTGGGATCTTCTGTCTGATCGCAGATGGCTACCCGGTACCCTTTGTTGATAAGATCGGCTATATAGCTTTGCGCTGATTGCCAGGGAACGCCGCACATGGGGGCGGCATGTCGTGTATTTTTGTTTCTGGTCGTCAGTGTGATTTGCAGCTCACGGGCGGCGGTAACGGCATCCTCAAAAAACATCTCATAAAAATCGCCCATGCGATAAAACAGCAGAGCATCAGGGTGTTCAGCCTTGATGCTCTTATATTGCTCAAGCATGGGCGTCAATTTTATGGGGTCTTCCGACATTGCGTTAATATAATAAACAGACTTGGCGCACAGTTATGCCGCTGACGAGACGCAAATCCGCTGTTGCTGGCAACAGGACAGCATGACCGCGTCCGACAGGCTGGCTTGATTGTTTCAGCTTCTATCCGGATCAGAAGCAGCCACATTGTCAGGCGGATGATCTTTTTTTGTGGTGTCTGAGAATTTTTTATCGTCGTGTGTATTCGCTTGAGTCGTGCGTAAAAAAGCATTACGGGAGGATTCGTCCTCAAGTTTTTTCTGTAGTTTGTCCACTTCACGCTCAAGACTTGCAATGCGCCATTTGTTTTTCATCAGGCGAGCGGAGAGGTGGACTTTATCCCAAACGTGAATAGCAAGAGACAGTACTGCGCCAAGAAAAAAAGCTGCAATGATAATAAAGTAAAAAGGCAATGGAAAAGATGTCATGGCAGGGATAAAAAACAGATTGAGGGAGAGCACCAAGTCTTGAGAAAGCTTGTCCTGATTTTGAAAAAAGAAAATCAGAGCCAGAAGAACGAGAACGACAAGCAACAGCATCTTGAGGTAACGCATTGATATGCTCCTTTGATGTAAGCGGTAATGGGACTCTAACTTTTAAAGATCCTTTGAAAAGGTTATTCCCTGCTGGGCATGGATGAACCTGTTGTCGCGTCTGGCGATGTGAAATATGGACGCAATGCCGCGTATGCCTGACTTAAATGCTCCGGCAAGGTTCGCACATCGCTCAATACGGCCATAAAAGAAGAGTCGCCGTTCCAACGCGGCACAAGATGAAAATGCAGATGTTCGCGAATGCCGGCGCCTGCGGCCTGCCCCAAGTTGAGTCCTATATTGATGCCTTCGCAGTGAAAGTGTTCTTTAAGAATCAGCGTACAGTGCGTGAGCAGATCCATGATTTCATATGTTTCTTTTGGGGCAAGATCTGCGAGTTCCATAACATGCCTGTAAGGGCAGACCATGATATGCCCGTTATTATAGGGAAATTTGTTCATAATGACGAATGCTTGCTTGCTGCGCAACAATACCAGACGTTCGCCGTCTTCCATGGTGGAGGCCGGCAGGCAAAAAACACAGGTGTCGGGTTTCGGCCCCAGAATGTACTGTATGCGCCACGGCGCCCAAAGTTGATTCATAATGTTTTAGCATACACCGCATGGGTGTGGGTATCAAGCATTGTATGAATTTTTACATAATGGTTTTTTTAGTCCATGACTAGTGGTAAAAATGTAATTTTTAGACAATAATGTTGATTTTTGATATAATTTTTTGCAATGAATTCATTTAGTAATATAAGATTATTTTTTTAAAATGGAACAATTATTGCTGTGAGATTTGTTTAAGGAATCCTGTCGCGAGGCTGTGCCCGCGCAAACAAGCAAACAGGGAGGAAGATAACGATATGGTTCAAAAGCATGACCTGTTGCGGCTTTAAAAAATTTAGAGGCGGCCGCCCTGTCCGAACACCACACCAGACATCCGGTAGTGGGTCAGTTTAAAATAATTTGCGGTCTACTTTTACAGGTAGTCGCGGTGAGTGTTTACGGATATGAAGCAACTCTTTTTGAAGATATTGCTACCTTGGCAGATTCAAGCTGCCCCACTACCCGGATTTCGGCGTCTGATCGCGCGGCCGGACGTAGGTGATTTTATGACGCCTTGTCTTTCCCGTCATTGCGGTCCGCGCCGAGGTCTCCGTAAAACAGCACGGGCTCCTTGCCTTTTTCAATCACTGCACGATTGATGAGGCACTCCCGCACATTGTTCATTGAAGGCAGTTTGAACATGATATCCAGCATGATTTTTTCCATCACGTTGCGCAGACCGCGCGCGCCTGTTTTGCGCCCAATGGCCTGCGTGGCAATGGCATGGAGCGCGTTCGGCGTAAAGCGCAGGCTTACGTGATCAAGTTCAAAAAGTTTCTGGTACTGGCGCACCAGCGC
>JAISKZ010000045.1 GCA_031260725.1 Desulfovibrio sp.
TATACTTGAAACAGTGGCGCGGGATAGGGACTCGATACGCGAAAAATACAGCATCCTTTCTTGCCGCTATCCAGATCAGGTGTATTTTTTTATGGGCTTCAATCTCATGACTACACAGCTTAAAAAACCCAGAATATCCCGTAGTCGCCCTACCTCACGGCCTGCTCGCCACTGTGACGCTAACCACGTTGCCTTTATCGTGAATCTGCTCGACAGGCCATGGGGGACGAGTGCATCCCGGCGCTGATGCACATTCCTGACCTGTGCATTATGACGTGCTGAAATACCTGGAAGAAACCGGTAGAGCAAGGCTTGACCACCGCGCTTGTGTGCGTGTAGAATAACATTTTACCGGGCCCATAGCTCAATTGGCAGAGCTTCCGGCTCATAACCGGCTGGTTCCAGGTTCAAGTCCTGGTGGGCCCACCAAATTTGAGTCCAAATGGACATAGAAAAAGCCGTCAAGGCCGCTGTGTGTAAGGGGTAAAACAGGTTGAACATATAAAAACTCAGGGAAAATATTTCATAGGATTGGGAAGATAACCTTTTCGTCAATTTGCAAAGCGTTTGGATCGGCAGCAAAAAGTCTGATAATTCGTCGGATTTTGGCCTCTGAAATTCTTGAACATTTTGCATACCTGGTTTTTAGCAGATTTTTGACTACTTAGCTGGGCACGAAATAAAAAAGGCCCTGTCGGGTAAAAACAGAGACTTTGTCAGCAGTCTAGCTTGAAACAAGCTATTAAAAATATCTGACTTGGAACACTTTTCATACCGGTTCTTTTCGTAACCAGGCGGCTTTGGTCTGAGCATAGGTTGCCGTGTCATAAAACCTTCCCCGCCCTGTCCGCCGTCGTATACGGCCTCGCTGAAGAAAGGAACTTTCTCATGCGCCGCGAAACAGTCTCTCTCCAAAAGGAGCTTGAAGCTCTCGGCCCCGGCATCGTCTGCCTCACCGGCGGCGGCGGGAAGACGACCCTGCTTTATGCTCTGAGCGCCGACATGGCGAAAGCCAGAAACAAGGTGCTGTGCACCACTACCACGAAAATGCACCGTCCACAGCCTGCGGCAAAACTTTGCGCGGTGTTTGCGTCCGATCCTGCTCTTCTCTCCATGCCCCGCGAAGGATCTCTGTTCGCCGCTCGACCCTGCCCTCCTGGGGGCGATCCGCACAAGGTTTACGGGTACAGCGGCGCTGAAGTGGACGCCTTATTCAGACGCGGAGCGGGGCTCTGGATCATTGTTGAAGCGGACGGCGCCGCGGGCAGGCCTCTGAAGGCGCCCGCCCCGCACGAACCAGTTATTCCGGCGGAAACAAACGTCGTCATCGGCGTCATCGGCCTGTGCTGCCTTTCACGGCCTTTTACTTCGGAAACGGTGTTTCGGACGGAGCGCTTCTCCGCCGTCACGGGCCTTGCCCCCGGCGAACGCATAAGCCCTGAAGCCGTGGCGACCCTTGTGCTTCATCCCGAAGGCCTGTTCAAAAACAGCCCGGATTCATCCGCGCGTCTGCTTTTCTGCAATCAGAGCGATCTGCCCGGCGCCCTTAAAAGCGGCGAAGCCTTGGCCGAAGCCGTTTTCTCCCGCAACGCCGCCTTCCTCCATGCCGTCTACCTGGGGTCCGCACGCACGGAGCAGACAAAATGCCGCAAGCTTCTTCCAGACATGCAGGGCTGATTCTCGCCGCAGGTGCCGGCACACGCCTCGGCAGGGGCAAGCTTTTGCTGCCATGGAGGGGGAAGCCCCTCATCGCTCACGCACTGGAAAAAATTCTCAATGCGCCGGATATGCAGTTTGCTGTTGTTGTGACGGGGTATCAGGCTCCGGCGCTACGGCGGACGTTGAAAAGCGCTTTTCCGCATGATGCGCCTTTCCCCTTACGAGTGGCGCACAATCCCGACTGGCAAGAAGGGCAGAGCACATCGCTTCAGTGCGGCATTAGGGCACTACTGGACATGCCGGGCGCCGACCTGGTGCGGGGCGTGCTCATTCTGCTCGGCGACATGCCACTTGTGCGGGAGGAAACCCTGCGCCTGCTGTGCGACGCCCACGGCGAAGCATACGCCCGCAACAAGCACCATGCCGCCACCGTGCCCGCATATCAGGGACAACGCGGAAATCCCGTTATTCTCTCCCCCCTTCTCTTCCCCGCTCTCTTCACCCTGCGCGGAGACGCAGGGGCACGAACGCTGCTGCCGTCTCTCGGAGAAAATCTTCTGCACCTGCCCGTCAGCGACGAGGGCGTCATTCGCGACATAGACAGCCCGGAAGATTATACCGCGCTGCCCTGAAGCCTGCCTTATTTCCGCCGCCGCGCGACTTGACGCAGGGGCGCAAACAGCCTATGAATGCCGGCTCTCCTAGGTGCTGTCGCTTGGGGAGTGTTGCAAAAATTGTCTGCGATATCGCTGTGGCGCCTATTACGGGTTACGGGCTGATTCGGGGTTTTGATGTTCGAGAGACTCTCTGATAGACTTTCCGGCGTATTCCGCTCCTTCGGCAAGGGCAGCCGCCTGGTTGAAGAAAACATACAGGGCGGCCTGCGCGAGGTGCGCCTTGCGCTGCTGGAAGCGGACGTCAATTTCAGGGTTGTCAAGGACTTTGTGGAGCGCGTGCGTGAACAATGCCTTGGGCAGGAGGTGATCAAGGGTGTCAACCACGCCCAGCAGATTGTCAAAATTGTTCATGGCGAGCTTGTCGCGCTGCTCGGCGGCGAAACGGCAAGGCTCAACCTGCAGGGCCGTCAGCCCGCGGTGATAATGCTCGTTGGTTTGCAGGGATCAGGCAAAACAACATCGGCCGCAAAAATTGCCAATCTACTGCGCAAGCAAAAATTGCGCCCTTACCTCGTGCCTGCGGACGTATATCGTCCGGCGGCCATCGAACAGCTTGCGGTGCTGGCAAAGCAGCTTGACATACCTTCTTTTCCCTCCAGCATAGACATGCAGCCTGTGGATATAGCGCTTGCCGCGATGGCAAAAGCCCGCGGCGAGGATATTCAGGCCACTGTGCTGCTGCTGGATACGGCCGGTCGTCTGCATGTGGACGAACCCCTGATGGAAGAGCTCTCCGCCATCAAGACGGCTGTCAACCCGCAGGAAATTCTTTTTGTGGCCGACGCCATGACCGGTCAGGACGCCGTGACGGTGGCCGAGGCTTTTAACGGGCGTCTCGGCCTGACAGGCGTTGTGCTGACAAAGATGGACGGCGACGCGCGCGGCGGCGCGGCGCTTTCTATCCGCGCGGTGACAGGCACGCCTGTGAAGTTTGTGGGGGTCGGAGAAAAACTGTCCGAGATGGATATTTTTCATCCTGACCGCATTGCCGGACGCATTCTTGGCATGGGTGATGTGCTGACGTTGGTGGAAAAAGCCCAGTCCGCCATTAACGCTGAAGAAGCCGAAGCGCTCGCCCGCAAGATGCAAAAGGCCACGTTTGATCTGGAGGATTTTCGCACACAGATGCGGCGTGTTAAAAAGTTAGGTTCGCTTGATGGCATTTTGAAAATGATTCCGGGGCTCGGCGGGCTGCGGGAAAAACTGGCCGAGGCCAGCGGCGCGATGCCGGAAAAGGAACTGGCGCGTACGGAGGCGATTATCAATTCCATGACTATGGCCGAACGCTGCAACCCCGACCTGCTGAACGGCAGCCGGCGCGTGCGCATAGCCGGAGGCGCCGGCGTGACTGTGGCTCAGGTCAATCAGATGGTGCGGCAATTTGAGCAGATGCGCAGAATGATGAAATTAATGATGACCAACAAGGCTAGCCTGACCGGCATGGCGAATTCGCCGCGCAAGGCAATGCCATCCACAGGCATGATACCCGGATTTCCGGGCATGGAGCAGACCCTGCCCACTGGGCGCTCGTCCGGCGGGAATAAAAGAAAAAAGAAAGAAAGCCGGAAAAAAAATAAGCGGTGAAATGCAAAAATATTGCAGGGTTGCTGTCTCCGCCGGCAGTGAACTGTAGAAAAACGCAGGGCAAGCGAATGAATCAAACAAACTCGGCAGCCAGGGCCGAGGTTAAAAATTCGTCATCCAATCCCGTGCGTTTGCGTCTGACGCGCATACGTTTCTTTCCGGGAAGAAATTTCAACAGGTATGTGTAATAAATGCCCGAGGGTGACAAAATTTGCCGAACCATACAGCTACTTCTGGCGTATCAAAAATTGCGAATTCAGCCCCTCCATTCAACAGCTTTTCCAGCTTGTCCAACTCAATCTGTCTGGTAACTCGACTTTGAAAGAACTCCTGAATCCGCGACGACGAAAAATCAAAAATAATAATCAATTTACCCCATTATCTCTTGTCGCTTAACCGAGCAGTAATAATTCTCAATATTTCCTGTTGACAAATTTTCACGCAACCGTTAGACAACATTTTAATACAGAGTAACTTGTTATGCGCAATACTGTCCCCATCTTTGCTTCCCCGTATGCCGCCGGCCTGAGCTGGTATTATTTTGCGTACTTTATCGAAGCCTGTGGTCGGGGACTTCGCTGACATCCATATATTGCTGAAGTTCAAGGGGCCGCGGGCAGACACGCCGGCGGCCCTTTTTTTGGCGCATCCGGCAAGATCGGAAAGTAAATCACAAAAAAGGGGGGCGCATGTACCTTGGCAAAAAAGTACGTCTTGAACGCATTATCAACCGTAAAAACGGCCGCACCATTATTGTGCCCATGGACCACGGCGTCACCATAGGCGCGGTGGACGGCCTTATCGACATGCGCCAGGCCGTGAACGACATGGCGCGAGGCGGAGCGGACGCGGTGCTCATGCACAAGGGACTTGTGCGGTGCTCCCACCGTAGCGCGGGCAAGGACATCGGCCTCATTGTGCATCTTTCCGCCTCCACGGCCCTTTCTCCCTCCGGCAATACAAAAACGCTGGTCGGCACGGTGGAGGAAGGCATTAAACAGGGCGCGGACTGCGTTTCCGTACATGTCAATCTGGGCGACCCTAACGAGCGCCTGATGCTCACGGATATGGGCAGGGTGGCGGAAGCCTGCGACAACTGGTGCATGCCGCTGCTCGCTATGATATACGCGCGCGGCCCTCAGGTGCACAACGGCTATGCCCCTGAAATTGTGGCGCACTGCGCGCGCGTAGGCGTGGAGCTCGGGGCGGACATCGTCAAAGTGCCCTACACCGGCGATATGGAGAGCTTTTCCGATGTGATTGCGGCGTGCTGTGTGCCTGTGCTCATTGCGGGCGGAGAACTCATGGACTCCACACGGCAGATTCTGGAAATGGTGCACGATTCCCTCCTGGCGGGTGGCGCCGGCATATCCGTAGGCCGCAACGTCTTTCAGCATCCCCGCCGTGTTGCCCTGATCAAGGCCCTGCGCGCCATCGTGCATGAAGATGCCGACGTGGACGACGCCCTCGCGACAATGGGAGAATAACATGCCGCAGATATATTTTCGCTGTGTTCCCTACAACAAAAACCAGGTGACGCTGGCGCTGGAATCGGGTGTGGACGGTCTTATCGTGCCGGCCGTGGCTGTGGAGCAGACAGCGGTGCTGGCCCGCTGCACTGTTTGGGCGGCGGAAGAAACAACGCTCCTCGCCCTCAAATCAAAAAGCGATGAAGAAAACGCGCTGGCCCTCATGAGCAAGGGTGAACGCGTTATCCTTGCGCGCGGCTGGGAAGTCATTCCCGTGGAAAATATGCTGGCCCAGAGCGATCAGGTGTTTGCCGAGGCAGGCTCTCTTAACGAAGCGCGCCTTGCCTCCGGTATTCTGGAGCGCGGCGTGAGCGGCGTTGTTGTCTTGCCCGAGGCCGAGGCCGATCTCAAGGAGATTGTAGCCGCGTGCAAACTCTTCCAGGGCAAGGAAGAACTGCGGCCCTGCGTGATAACAGGCGTCACGCCGGTGGGCCTCGGGCACCGCGTCTGCGCGGACACGCTCTCGTTGTTGCGCCACGGCGAAGGCATGCTGACGGGCAACTCCAGCGCCTTTACCTTTCTTGTGCACGCCGAAACAGAGCACAACGAATATGTAGCCGCCCGCCCCTTTCGCGTTAACGCAGGCGCCGTGCACGCCTATATTCGTCTACCCGGCGATAAAACCACCTATCTGGGCGAGCTTGTCGCCGGGCAGGAAATACTCATTGTCAACGCGCGGGGTGAAACCCGTCTGGCCACTGTAGGCCGCGTTAAAATTGAAGTGCGGCCCATGCTGCTGATAGAAGCTAGAGCCGAGGCCGAAGACGGCATCAGAACAGGCGGCGTTTTTTTGCAAAATGCCGAAACCATACGTCTTACCGCCCCGGACGGTACGCCCGTAAGCGTTGTCAGCCTGAAAGAAGGCGACGTTGTGCTTTGCCACACAGATGCGGCGGGCCGTCATTTCGGCATGCGGGTGCGTGAAGACATTCAGGAGGCATAGCGGCATGAATGCCACGAACGCGCACGACCGGCACAGCAATATCCCCACAGGGAACAGCACTCCAACAGATCGTCTTGCCGCTATCCGCGCGGCCATTGACGCCACGGACGCGGCACTGCTGGAGCTTTTCAACCGCCGCGCGGCCCTGAGCATTGAAGTCGGCCGCATCAAGGCGAGCGAGCCAGGCATCATCTTCAAACCCCTGCGCGAACGCGAAGTGATGGACAACCTTGTTCTCAGCAATGCAGGCCCGTTGCCGGAGGAACATCTGAGGACGATATGGCGTGAGATATTCTCCTCCTCACGCGTGTTGCAACGGCCGCAAAACGTAGCCTATCTCGGCCCTGAAGGAACGTTTTCTTACTTTGCCGGCGTGGAATATCTCGGACACACGGTCAGTTTTCACTCCTGCTGCGACATATCCCGGGTTTTTGAAGAAATAACGTCCGGTCGGTGCGAGCTTGGCGTCGTGCCGCTGGAAAATTCTCTCCAAGGCACGGTGGGCGTGAGCTTTGACCTTTTTTTAAAGCACGATGTCTTTATCCAGGCAGAGCTTTTTTCACGCATTTCACACTGCCTGTTGAGCAATGCCCGATCGCTCGCCGCCATTGACGTTGTCTATTCCCATCCGCAGCCGCTGGCCCAGTGCGGAAGCTGGCTGCGCACCCATTTGCCCAATGCCGGTCTTGCGCCTGTGGAGTCTACCGCCGCGGCAGCCCATCGCGCGGCGACGCAAAACAATGCGGCAGCCATAGGCCATGGCAAGCTTGCCGACATAACCGGCCTTGCCGTCCTTGCCCGCAGCATTGAAGATGAACAGAACAACTGGACGCGCTTTGTCATCATAGGGCCGAAAGCGGCGCAGCAGAGGCAGGGCGTGCCCCGTCCGTCCGCCGGAGCTGGCGCGGATAAAACATCCATGCTGTTCACACTGCCGGACAAAGCCGGCGCGCTTTCAGCCGTACTGGAACTGCTGGCGAAAAACGGCATCAACATGCGCAAACTCGAATCACGCCCCCTGCGCGGCCAGTGCTGGCGTTATGTTTTTTTTACGGATGTGGAAAGCGACCTTGCCGCCCCGCAGCACGCCAGCCTGCTGGCACAGTTACACGAAGTCTGCACGAGCTTCCGCATCCTGGGATCCTATCCCACAGGGCCACAGCTTGACCGCCCGAATTCGGATAAAGACAAGGCCGGCGACACTCCGGGGACAATGCACCATGACAAAAACAATGCGTTCTGACGACGCTGTTGCGGTCACGGCCCCGGCCTCCAAATCCGCGTCGCACCGGTATCTGATCGGCGCGGCGCTGGCGCACGGCGTTTCCTGTGTGCGCAATTCCCTTGAGAGTCATGACCTGGAGCGCACCCGTAACATTCTTTGCGCTGCGGGCGCGGAGATGAGAGCCTTGCCGGAAAAAATGGGATGGGAAGTCAGGGGCATGGCCGCCGGCCCGCGCGGAAACAGCGCGGACGGCACGCCGCTTGCCTGTGATGTGCATGAATCCGGCACCACCTGCCGCCTGCTCACGGCCGTGCTGGCCTCCGGACAGGGATTTTTTCGCATTCACGGCGCGCAACGCATGCACGAGCGGCCTATCGCGGAACTGGCGGACGCATTGACGCGCCTCGGCGCCCGCATACGCTTTGAGCAAACTCCGGGCTGCCCCCCGCTGCTGCTGGAAGCGCAGGGGCTTGACCCGGCACGCTGCAACGGTCTTGTCACAATAGGCATGGACATTTCAAGCCAGTATTTTTCCGGGCTGCTGCTCGCCGCCCCCCTTGCGCGCGTACAGCTGACGCTGGAACCGGCCGGGCGCAAGGCCGTATCCTGGCCCTATGTGGGGCTGACCCTGCAATGTCTTAAAGATTTCAACATACGCTTCAGCGTGCAGACACGGCCCCATGCCGAAGCCCGATGGCAAGACACGGACGATGCAAAACGGCGAGCCATACAAGCCGTGCAGCCTGGTTGTCTGCGCGTGACCGTGAAACCCGGCGTGTACAAAGCTGGCAGCTACACTGTGGAGGGGGACTGGTCGAACGCCTCCTATCTGCTGGCGGCTGGCGCGCTGGGACGAACGCCCGTGCGGGTGGAAGGACTGCGCGCAGACTCGCTGCAGGGAGATCGGACCTTTTTGGACATTCTTAAAAACATGGGCGCACGCCTTGCCGTTGATGGGCACTCCGTCACCGTTTACCCTTCAACGCTACACGGCATGGATGCGGACATGAGTTCCTGCCCGGATCTCGCGCCCACAGTGGCGGCGCTGGCCGCGTTTGCTCAAGGAATCACGCGCATCAGCAATGTCGCCCATTTACGTCTCAAGGAATCAGACCGTATCACGGCCCCGGCAACAGAACTGCGCAAGGCCGGCGTGCGCGTGGAGGAAGCGCCTGACGGTCTGCTCGTCCACGGTCTGCACCCAGCGCGCCCGCGTCTGGTGGACGGACTGACACTGGCAACACACAACGATCACCGCATCGCCATGTCGCTGGCTCTGCTCGGCTGCGGCGCGTCAGACACGAATATGGCGACGCGCATTGACGATCCCGCTGTGGTGCGCAAGTCCTTTCCGGATTTCTGGAAGGTATGGAGCCGCATTGCATGAAAACGCCACGCAAGACAGCCGTCATCGGCTCACGCGGCCGCATGGGCGCCATGTTCTGCAACATGGCCGCCGCCGCCGGACTTGACGCGGCAGGCGCGGATATGCCGCTTACGCCGGACATGCTAGAGAAAACGTGCGCGGACGCTGACATGGCCCTGATTTGCGTGCCCGCCGCTTTTTTTGAAGCAACCCTGACAAGGGCATGCCGTCACCTGCCGCGTTGCGCTGTGCTCGCCGACATCACTTCCGTAAAAGAACAGCCGATGCGACAGATGGAGCGACACTGGCAAGGCCCGGTTGTGGGAACCCATCCCCTGTTCGGACCGACGTCCGCTGCGGACGAAGACCTGCCTGTGGCCGTCACCCCCGGCCGCAATGCCGGGCCGAAACATATTGCGCTTCTAAACGGCTTTTTTAACGCCATCGGTTGCCGCGTTTTTGAAACAACCGCGCAGCGGCACGATCAAGCCATGGCCCGTATACAGGGCATGAACTTCATCACGACGCTGGCTTATTTCGCCCTGCTGGCACAAAAAGACGATCTGCTGCCCTTTGTAACGCCTTCATTCAGGCGCAGGCTCAACGCGGCAAAAAAAATGCTCACGGAAGACGCAAGCCTTTTTACCGGACTGTTTGAGGCCAACCCCCACAGCCACGAAGCCGTGCGCCAGTATCGCCAGATGCTCAATCTGGCCGCGAGCGGCGATATTGACCTGCTGTGTGAAAAAGCTCAGTGGTGGTGGGAAGATGCGCGGATAGGCTCAGGTACAATATGATCGAGCGTTTCAGGGCCGTATGCCCCCAAGGCCGGCATTGCGTTCGATAAGATGCACGGCTTTCGCAATCTGACGGCCCAGCGTGGATTCTTTGGAAATTTCACGCTCCACAGAGGCGATGCCCTTGATCACCGTGGAATGCCGACGGTTAAATTTTTCGCCTATTGCCTCAAGCGAAAGATCCGTGTGCTTACGCGCCAGATAATAAATAGTGTTGCGGCCGAGCACGTATTCTTGACGTCGTGAACGCGAGTTGAGCTGATTTTCGCTCAGGCCGTGACTTTCACAGACAAGACGTATGATGGCATCCATATCCGGCCTGCACTCCACGCCGGCGTACTGGGCAAGCACCTCCATCGCCAGTTCCTGATCAAGCCCGCAGTTGAGCAGACGGGCTTTATAAATGAGATTTTGCAGACAGGATTCCAACTGGCGGATGTCGCCCTTGAGTCGCGCCGCCAAAAAGTCACAAACGGCATCAGGCAGCAGCACCTGAAAACTTTTAGCCTTGCGCACAAGAAGACGGCGGCGCATTTCTTTGGAGGGGCGATCCATCTTTGTGAGAATGCCGGAGCAGAAATGCGAGACAAGCTGACTGTCAATACACTGCAGTTCGCGCGGTGAAAACGAAGAGGTAAAAATAGTCCGCCCACCTTTTGCCTCAATGTTTTTGACTACGGACAAGGCCATGTCCTGCATTTTTTCCTTACCCTGAAAAAAATGCACGTCTTCCAGCAAAAGAACCTCCAGATCGCACAAACGAGCCTTGAAAGACTCCACATCATGGCTGCGCAGAGCCGCGACAAAACGCCGCGCAAAATCCTCGGCCGTCAGATAGACCACGCGCGCGTTCCCACGCGATTCACTGATGGCCCTGCCCACGGCGTGGGAGAGATGGGTTTTGCCGAGGCCGGACGAGGAATTTACAAAAAGGGTGCGCACGCTGCCCGCGCTGTTGCAGACGTCATGGGCAGCGGCAACGGCAACGCTGTTGCTGACCCCTACTTCAAAATCGTCAAAGGAATGCCGCCATTTGACAGGAGGGGGGGGGGGCGGGGGCGGCAGTGATCCCTGCACCGCGCCGACGTCCCGTCCGGCGACTTCAATGCACACATCCACAGATTCGGGCGCAAGGCCAAGCACCGGCGCGGCAGCTTCCCGCAAGGGCAGCAGCATGCGCTGCCGCAGCCAGTCCGCCACAAAGGCATTGGGAACGACGATGCAAAGCCGGCCCCCTTGCACGGCAACACGTAACGGGGCGATCCAAACCTTAAAAGTTCCGGAATCCAGCATTTTTTTGAGATTTTCAGAAATTTTTGTCCATTGATCTTGCATGGGGCCTTTTTATTCTTATCGCCGTCTGCGGACAAAGCAAGGTATCAGGCCAAATAAGAAAGAAGCCGTTTTTGTTTTCCCCAAATAAAATTTAATATAATTATTTAATATAACATATTTTTTTAAAAAACAGCATCATTCTCACTTCTTTGGGTGACCTGGATATTCTCTGTATTTTAAAGAAATTCACACTTTCATTCAAAATTTTTTCACAATGATAACTCGTTTTTTCTCAATTTTTCTCACAAATTTTCTATTTTTTTAAAAACAACTCTCAAGTTTCCGAACTGTATGATCTACAGGCTTCTCAAGAGAGGGAAAAAATTTACTGCTGACCAAATATGGCCTTTCTTCAACTTGCCGCCATTTGACTCTGGTTAAAATAGTCGATTGTCCTGAGGTCATGGCAAGACTTGGCGAGCGCTGCAAAAATGTGTACTCTGACAAATTGAGGTCGGCATGAAGGAATACCGTGACCACTACTTTCTCAAAGCCAGAAGGGAAAACTATCCGGCCCGTTCCATTTACAAGCTGCGGGAACTTGACGCCAAATTTCGTCTGCTGAAGCCGGGGATGAAAGTGCTGGATCTAGGCGCCGCGCCCGGTTCCTGGACGTTGAGCGCTGCGGAGAAAGTGGGCTGCGAAGGCCTGGTGCTTGCCTGCGACATTCAAAACACCGACACTGTCTTCCCGCCGCAGGTAATTTTTATGCGGGAAGATATTTTTGACCGCTCAACCGCGTTTGAAGCGAGGCTGGACGAGCTTAACCCGTTTGATCTGGTTATCAGCGATATGGCGCCGCGCACCACTGGCGCTCGCCTGACGGATCAGACGCGCTCCCTGGAACTGGCGCAAGAGGCGTTTTCAGTCGCCTGCGGGCGTTTGAAACAGGGTGGAGCATTTGTGGTCAAAATTTTTATGGGGCCGGACATCCAGCAATTGCTGACGCCCATGCGTCAGACTTTCAGTGTGGTCAAGTCTTTCAAGCCAAAGAGTTCGCGCGCTGAAAGCAAGGAAACATTTTTCACGGGGCTGCATTTTTTGAAAGAGCTTGTTTAATCATGTTTTTCGGAGGGCAATGTATGTCAGGGCACAGCAAGTGGGCCAACATTCAACACCGCAAGGGACGGCAGGACGAAAAGCGCGGTAAAATGTTCACAAAAGCCGCCAAGGAAATCATCATAGCAGCCAAAAGCGGGGGCGACCCGGCGGGCAATCCCCGTCTGCGGGCGGCCATAGCAGCGGCGAAAACCGTCAATCTGCCGAAGGATAAAATTGAGGTGGCCATCCGCAAGGGTACCGGCGAAGACGCGGGCGGCGATATCACAGAGACTTTTTACGAGGGCTACGGCCCCGGCGGCACAGCTGTTATGCTGGAAGTGGCTACAGACAACAAAAATCGCACTGTGGCCGAGGTGCGCCACCTCTTTACCAAGCACGGCGGGGTGCTCGGCGAAAACGGCAGCGTCGGCTGGATGTTTGAGCGCAAGGGAGTTGTCAGCGTTGACAAGGCCGCGTATGCGGAAGACCGTATCATGGAGGCGGCTCTGGAGGCAGGGGCAGACGATGTGCTGGATGAGGAAGATGTGTGGACCATACACACGGCTATGGCGGATTTTGCCGCTGTGCGCGACGCGTTTGAGGCCGCCGGCATTGAAATGCAGTCTGCGGAACTTGCCATGATTCCGCAGAATCTGGTGGCTGTGAACGCGGATATCGGGCAGAAAGTGCTGCGTTTTATGGAAGCGCTGGACGACAACGACGATGTACAGAACGTTTACGTCAATGTGGATTTTCCCGACGACATGCCGACGGAGTAGACGCGTCCGTCATTTGCGAACAGGGGTTTTCTAACTTGCTGACTGCTGCCGTGCCGCTGCCTGTCGCCGTTATAGGCATTGACCCCGGTTCGCAGCGCACGGGATGGGGTATTGTGCGTGAAAACTCGGGCGTGCTCGCCCTTGTTGCTTGCGGTGTTGTGTGCGCATCGCCCTCTGACAGGACGTTTTCCGCCAGACTGGCCTTTATCTATCATGAGCTGATCGCGGTGCTTGGCAGGTACAAACCTGACGAGGCGGCCGTCGAACAGGTGTTTACCGCAAAAAACGCGACTTCCGCTCTCAAGCTGGGGCAGGCGCGGGGGGTAGCGGTAGCGGCCTGCGCCGCATGTGGTTTGTCCATCAGCGATTATGAACCCACGTTGGTGAAACAATCGCTGGTTGGCACAGGCCGGGCGGAAAAAGAGCAGGTGGCCTTTATGGTGAAGCGTCTGTTGAACGCACGGGAATCGCGCTGGTCTCTAGACGCATCAGACGCGCTGGCCGTGGCGCTTTGTCATTTAAACACGCGGCGTTTCACCGCCCTGACGGTCAGAGCAAATCAGCACTGAAAGCGTCAGTCTGCTCGGGCGCAACATGCCTTGTCCGACAGTCACGGCAATTTTTCTTCTATTGAGGCCGCGCATCTGCGCAGGCGACAGCCCGCCCACCCCTTTATAAACACCTAACGCTCCGCTTCTGAAAGCATGCGGCACTGCTTCAGTTCGTTGGCATATCCTGCTTCACGTAATTATTCCCCTGATGATGTTATCTGAAACAGCATAGTAGCCTTCGTAACC
>JAISKZ010000026.1 GCA_031260725.1 Desulfovibrio sp.
CCGCGCGCGCCTGTTTTGCGCCCAATGGCCTGCGTGGCAATGGCATGGAGCGCGTTCGGCGTAAAGCGCAGGCTTACGTGATCAAGTTCAAAAAGTTTCTGGTACTGGCGCACCAGCGCGTTTTTGGGCTCGGTAAGAATGCGCACAAGATCCGGTTCGTCCAGTTCATCCACATGGGTAATAATCGGAATGCGGCCGACAAATTCCGGAATCAGGCCGAATTTGACAAGATCCTGCGGGTGGATTTTTTCCAGAAGTTCGGCCAAGGGAATATCTCTGGCGGCGCGCACTTTTGCTCCAAAACCCATGTACCCGCCGCTCACGCGCGACGCCACAATTTTATCAAGGCCCACAAATGCCCCGCCCACAATAAACAGGATATTGCCCGTGTTCATGCGGATAAATTCCTGCTGCGGGTGCTTTCGTCCGCCCTTGGGGGGGATGTTGGCCTCTGTACCTTCAATGATTTTCAAAAGCGCCTGCTGCACGCCCTCGCCCGAAACGTCACGGGTGATGGACGGGCCGTCGCCCTTGCGCGAAATTTTGTCTATTTCGTCAATATAAATGATGCCGTTGCCTGCGGCTTCAAGGTCGTAGTCCGCGTTCTGTAAAAGCTGCACCAGAATATTTTCCACATCTTCGCCCACATATCCGGCCTCTGTGAGGGTGGTCGCGTCAGTGATGGCAAAGGGTACGCGCAGCACCTTGGCGAGCGTTTTGGCAAGCAGCGTTTTGCCGCTGCCCGACGAGCCCACAAGAAGGATATTGCTTTTTTCAAGCTCCACGTCGTCGCTGATCGCATTGGCGTAAAACACGCGCTTGTAGTGGTTGTGCACGGCCACGGAAAGAATTTTTTTGGCTTCGTGCTGGCCAATGACGTACTCGTCCAGACGATTTTTTATCTCCTGCGGCGAGAGCAGACGCTCGTCGCCCTCAGGGGCCTCCCGCTGGTCGCGGGCGATAATGTTGTTGCAGGCCTTGATGCAGGAGTCACATATGCTTGCAGCACCCTGCACGATGAGATTGCGCACCTCAAGCTCGCTACGCCCGCAAAAAGAACAGCGCATGGGCTCTTTTGTCATGGGCTTTCGTGTTTTCGGCATAGGTTCAGTCGTTCTTTTTTTGCGTCGTCATGTCGCGGCGTGAAACCAGCACGCGGTCGATAATGCCGAGTTCTCTGGCTTCGTCAGGCGTCAAAAAATTGTCGCGTTCTGTGGCGGCGGTTACTTCCTCATAGGGGCGCTGCATATTTTCCGCCAGCATGCGATTGAGCCGTTCCTTGAGGCGTAAGACCTCGCGGGCGTGTATCTCAATATCCGTAGCTTGCCCGTGGAATCCGCCCGAAGGCTGATGTATCATAATCTGACTGTTGAGCAATGCAAAACGCATGCCCGGCTCGCCGGCCGCCAGCAGAAAAGCGCCCATGCTGGCGGCTCGACCTATACAAACGGTAGAAACGGGTGACGAAATAAAGCGCATGGTGTCATAAACGGCCAGCCCAGCCGTCACCGAACCGCCGGGGGAATTGATATACAGGCTGATTTCCTTCTCCGGATCCTGAGATTCCAGAAAAAGCAGCTGTGCGCATATGAGCGAAGCCACAGCGTCATTCACTTCAGAACCAAGCAGCACAATGCGATCCTTGAGCAGACGGGAATAGATGTCATACGCCCGTTCTGAACGGCCTGTGGTTTCAATAACCATGGGAATTAACGACATGCTTGCCTCACAGTTGCCCGACAAAGAGTTTGCTGTAATCCGCCGCACGCAGTAGGTATAATCATAAGTCTTTTAAGATATTTTTTGATGTTGCATATTCAGGGGTTACAACGCCGCGTATCGGCGCTTGCGCTGGCAGCGGCCTGACCTGCGCCGGGTTCCACTTCCTTCACGCGGGCCTTTGCGTAAATGAGCTCCATAGCCTTGTCAGCCAGCAGACGGTCACGCAAAGCAAAAATCATGCCTGAGCGTTCATACTGCTCGCGGAGTGTTTTAAAGTCATCTCCGCTCTGCAGGCTGGCTTGATAAATATGCGCGTTGATTTCCTGATCAGTGACGTCCAGACCTTCCTTCTTGGCAATAGAGAGCATAAGCACGTGATATCGCGTTATCTCTTCAGCCTGTGGCAGCACTTCCACGCGCAACGCGTCAGGGCTTTTGCCCAGTGATTCCAGACTCTTTCCATAGCGTTCCAAGCGGGCTTTCTGTGCGGAGAGCAGGGTGTTGATCTGTATGTCCACCATGCTTTGGGGCAGTGGGAAGTCCGTCATTTTCAGCAGCTTGTCCAGAATGTTTTTCT
The DNA here is from genome assembly GCA_031260725.1 of Desulfovibrio sp. GTDB lineage: Bacteria > Desulfobacterota > Desulfovibrionia > Desulfovibrionales > Desulfovibrionaceae > Desulfovibrio. The sequence continues at coordinate 2,300 of JAISKZ010000026.1, forward strand.
GGGTCGCGCTCTTGTTCAGGTCAGTGCGACTTTTGACATAGCTGTCGCTGATATTTTGTTTGAGCTTGTCCACAGTTTCAACGCCAAGGCTTTTGGCCAGTTCATCATTGAGTTCCGGCAGCTTGCGTTCTTTGATGGCGTGCACCTTGACCTTCATGGTCACGGTTTTTCCGGCCAGATCCCTGGCGAGAAAGTCATCGGGAAAGCGAATTTCGCCCTCGCCTTCCTGCCCGTACTGAATTGTTTTGACGAGCGCTTCAAAATCTTTCAGAGCCTGACGTTCTCCCAGCGCCAGATTAAAATTTTCGGAGTTGACGCCTTCAACGGCTTTGCCGTTTTCATATGCGGCGAAGTCAAGGCTCACCACCTGACCGTCCACGGCCGGACCAAGCCCGTCCACCGGCAAAAGTTGCGCGCGGTCGCGGAGGATGCGCTCTATAACATCTGTCACGTCCTCTTCTTTGAGGACAACCTTTTCTTGTTCGGCATCCACGCCTTCGTAGATGGGCAGGTCAAATTCGGGCAGCACTTCAAACTCAATGCTGTAGGAATAGCCGCTGCCCCGTTCAAGTGTGTTCGGCCCGTCCAGATCTATGCCTGACACGGGCGTCACGCCGAGCGCCTGCATAACCTCGTTGATGTGCACATTGACAAGATCCTGGTGGGCTTCTTCATAAATTTTTTGCCGAAAACGCTGCTCAATAATAGAGGCAGGCACTTTGCCCTTGCGAAAACCATCCAGATGCACAGACGTTTTATACAGGGCCACAGCGCCCATGATGGCCGCTTCTACCTCCTGCGGTTCTGTTGTGATCATGATCTTTTTTTTGACGGGTGAAAGTTCTTCTACTCTATACTCCACGGGGAGCTCCTTTCAAGCTGCGTGACATTGCGAAAATACCACCGCCTGCCTTGAGCGAGGCAAGGTTTCGCGCAGTCTTTGCTTTTTAACAAGTTTCGTGGATAGGTACACCTTTTGCCTGTTGTTCGCAACTAAAATCCGTTCCCCTCACAGGGCGGAGGCATTTAAAAAGTTTCTAAATTATGTTAGTAAAGCATTGCTGTCCGGATGAGAGGTCAAGTGTACCAGTGTGAACTTGTTGGACAGATATGCCGAACTTGCTCGAAAATTTCTGACAGGCCAGCGGCGGGTATACCGCCACCGTTCTTTGTAACTATCCACGATGCTTCTGGACGCGTGCTGAAGTGATTGGTCAAAAACTCGTAAAACCTGCCGCTCTCCGGGTCGCGGCAGCTGATACGGCGCAGGCGCAAGGCTTTGTTCCAGCTGACGCCTTTAACTGGAAAATTCCCTGTAACGATGCCGGAGACATGGAGAGCATTCGAGATCGTCAGTTCAAAAAATTCTTGACTCGGGGGCGGGTCTATACATGCCTTGGCATCGTTCAAAGCAAGGCTTGCCATATGTGGCGTTTTTCCGTTACTTATTAATTTCGCAATGTATGCAAAAGACAACAGCATGGCGAAAACAGCGCTTTTGTGAGGTTAACCGTGCAAACGACACAATTTATCTGGTTTGACGGCAAAATGCTTCCTTGGGATCAGGCCCGCGTGCATGTTCTCACCCATGCTCTGCATTACGGTAGCGCCGTTTTTGAAGGCATGCGTGCCTATTCCTGCACTGACGGAACATCCGCTGTTTTTCGTCTTGCCGATCACTGCAAACGGCTTGTCAATTCCGCAAAAATTTTGCGTTTTAAGCTGCCGTACAGCGCCGAACATCTGGCCGTGGCCTGTGTGGAGACGTTGCAGGCCAACAAGTTGGCTGAAGGATATGTCCGCCCGCTTTCCTTTGTGGGATATGGCGAATTGGGCGTCTACCCAGGGGACAACCCTGTGCAGACAATCATCGCTGTCTGGCCTTGGGGGGCATATCTCGGCGCGGAAGCGCTGGAGAAGGGCATTCGCGTCAAAACAAGTTCTTTTGCGCGCATGCACGTCAACACGCTCATGACAAAAGCTAAAAGTTCCGGCAATTACATCAATTCCATACTCGCAAAAATGGAAGCCAAGGGAGAAGGCTACGACGAAGCAGTCATGCTGGATACGGCCGGTTTTGTTTCTGAAGCATCCGGCGAAAATATTTTCATTGTTCGCGACGGCGTTCTTAAAACAACGCCTTGGACGTCCATTCTTGGCGGCATTACCCGTGACTCTATCATCAAGCTGGCCCGTGACGTGGGTTATATTGTGGAAGAACAGCAATTCACCCGTGACGAATTTTATATTGCCGACGAGGCCTTTTTTACCGGCACGGCGGCGGAACTCACCCCCATACGCGAGTTGGACCATCGTGTTATCGGTGCTGGCGGCGCCGGACCGGTGACCAGACGTTTGCAGAAGGAATTTTTTAAGGTGGTCAGGGGCGAAAATGTCGAATATGCCGACTGGCTGCATCGTTACAATGTGTAATTCGTCATGAAACACACATCGCTGGCCGCGCGCTACCGCCCGCAAACCTTTGCCGATGTGGCAGGGCAGGATATGGTCAAGGCTGTCTTCTCCCGTGCCGCAGCAGAGGACAGGCCGGCGGCCGCCTATTTGTTGAGCGGCACACGCGGCGTGGGCAAAACCACCATTGCCCGTATTTTCGCCAAGGCATTGAACTGTGAACACGCGCCGGTGTCGGAACCCTGCAATGATTGCCCTCAGTGCCGCCGGATTACGCAGGGAGCGTATGTGGATGTGGCAGAAATTGACGGCGCGTCCAACAACAGCGTGGACGACGCCCGTGCCCTGCGCGAAAATATAGCGTATGCTCCCATGGAGGGCCGCTACAAGATTTTTATTATTGACGAAGCTCACATGTTAAGCCGTCAGGCGTTTAACGCACTTTTGAAAACTCTAGAAGAACCGCCGCCGCGTGTGGTTTTTGTGTTCGCCACTACTGAGGCTCATAAATTTCCGCTCACCATTGTCAGCCGTTGCCAGCATTTTGTCTTTCGTCATTTGACGGAAGAGGAACTCTGCACACATTTGTCCGCTGTGCTGCGGAATGAGCGCATACCATTTGAAGAAAGCGCGGCGCGCCTTGTTGCAAAACGTGCTGCCGGCAGTGTACGTGACGGCATGTCGCTGCTGGATCAGGCGTTGGCTCTCGGCGGCGCGAGTCTGACAACAGCCGGAACGCGTGAGGTGTTGGGCATGGCCGGACAGGAGATTTTTGCCGGTCTGTTTGACGCCATGCGGCGGCAGGACTGCACCACCGTCGCGACAATCTCACGGCAGATTCTGCAGGCCGGCTTGGATATAGGTTTTTTTGTGCGAGAGCTCGTCGGGCAGTTGCGCGGTCTTTTTTTGGCGTGCGAGGGCGGTGCCCCGGCGGTGCATGCCCTGCAACTGCCCGCTGACGAAGCGGCTTTTTTGCAGGCGATTGCGTCTGGTTTTTCCGCAGCGCATCTGCACTCGGCTTGGCAGATGGCGCTGGAGGCAAGGCGCGGTATTGTCTATCATCCTGAACCAGCGGTTGCCTTGGAGCTGCTTTTGCTTAATCTGGCTCTGCTGCCGCGGCTTTTGCCGGTGGATCGTCTGGCGACCTGCCTATCGGCGGATGCCGGGACGCCGCCGCCTGATGCGCCTGTCAACACGGCCTGCGACGCGCAGGCTGCACAGTCTGCAGCAGCGGCTTTGCAGGAGATTGTCGATCCGAATCCGTGCCCAGCAACAGAAGCCGAAGCCGCTTCCGCACAAGTCGCATCCGCTTCGGACGTCGCGTCATACATGCCGCGTTCGACGAATTTTCGGCCGCTGACAGCGCCGCCAAAGCCGCGTAGCGCGCGTGAGCTTATGGAACAATTCAGCCAGCACCCTAAGCTTCAGCCTTGTTTCGATGTGCTTGGGGCTACGCTGGAACATTGTACTGACCAGGCGCAGCCGGCGTCACGGATCTTCTTAGTTTGATTTTACACGATCTGACAGGGAGAAGGAGAAGATCAGCATATGCGCAATATGAACGATATTCTGCGTCAGGCGCAGGTAATTCAGCAAAAGCTTGCCAAATTGCAGCAGGAAGCGTCGGAACACGTTTACGAAGCCTCCAGCGGCGGCGGCATTGTCAGCGTCGCTGTTTCCGGAAAACAGGAATTGACGCGCCTGACCATTGACCCCAAAGCCTTGGAAGGCGGCGACGTGGAGATGCTGCAGGATTTGATTCTCGCGGCGGTCAATGAAGCGGGGCGTATTGCCCGCGAAACGCTGGAACGTGAAATGAACGCTCTTTCAGGGGGCGTCAAGCTGCCCGGCATGTTCTGAGATGCACAAAAGAGCGCCGGAACCGCTTAAAGCCCTGGTGGAGCAGCTTGCCCGTTTGCCTGGGCTGGGGCCGAAATCTGCCCTGCGCGTCGCAATGGCGTTGCTGAAGTGGCCCGAGTCCGAGACGCAGCGTTTTGGGTTAAGCATACATAACTTGCGCGACAATCTGCGTTTGTGTTCGCGTTGCGGCGGACTTTGTTCCGTTGATCCCTGCGCCATCTGCGCTGATGCTGTGCGCGTGCGCGATATACTGTGCCTTGTCGCGGAATGGGACAGCATGCTGACGCTGGATGAGGGCGGCTTTTATCGGGGCCAGTACATGATCCTTGGCGGTCTTCTTGAGCCGTTGGAGCATAGGGGGTCCGAGCATCTGGAGATTGATAGGCTTGTCCGGCGGCTTGCCGAAGGTGAGGTTGCGGAGCTTGTGCTTGCGCTCGGCGCCACGCTGGAGGCGGAAAACACGGTCTCCTTCCTCCGGAGGCTCATTGGCGGGCGCTTTCCTCATGTGCGTGTTTCCCGCCTCGCGCAGGGAATTCCCCTTGGCGCGGAAGTTAAATATATGGACAGGGAGACTTTGCGTCAGTCGCTGCAGTATCGACAGGAGCTGTAGGTTTTTTCTGGATATACTCTAAAAAAAGGACAAGCTGCGCAATTGTGGAAATTATAAAAAATTTGAGCGCAGCAGGGGAAAATGCGTTTGTGACGCAATGCCGCTGAAGATGGAACAGTCTCAAAAAGAACAGTGCGCTAACGGACAACTCGGCGAACAGTCAGAAGCTTGTCGCGCCAATAAGGAACGGTTATGCTTTCCATGCGTATATGCTCGCCTGAGCGAGGACTGTGAATAAAGGTGTCGCCGCCTGCGTAAAGCCCAGTGTGTAAGCCTTGTGGGTTGCGCCCAGTGCGAAAAACAACAATATCACCCGGCAGCGCTGTGGAACTGGACACGGCTGAGCCGGCTTTTGCCTGATCAACTGTCAATCTCGGAATATTCATGCCTACTTGTTTGTAGGCCCACCAGATAAGTCCAGAACAGTCAAATCCCTTTTGCGGCGATGCGCCGCCGGGCCTGTATTTTTTGCCCATCTGACTATAAGCGGCACGCACCACTTTTTGCGCGGAAACCGGTGCCTCATTATTGCTCAAGCGTTGCACAGAGCCACAGCCCGTGAGCAAGGCTGCAGAGAAAAATGCAAGAACACAAATTCTTGCAGAGAGCAAAAATCTGTCATGCCAGAGTGTTAATGCGTCACAGTTTGCAGATGACAGATTGCGTATTTGTTTTTGTGTTGCGCACTTCATGGTTGTTTCTCGCATGTTGCGCCCCTGCGAATTGCTTTAGAGCCTCCCACTCTTGAAACGGTTCCTATCCGCAAGATTTGAACCATGCCCTCCATCATCGGCTGAAATCAGATCAGGAACTTGTGCGGCAGCCTCTTCCAGTTTTCCGCGGAACCGACTGCGAAGACGTGTCATATTGATCTTTGCGGAGGATTCATCAGGAAAAACCAGCCGATCCGTCAGAGTTGTTTTCTGAAAACTCGCCCGGTTTTCCTGCTTTCAACTGTGTTATCCCGTCTCTGCCCGCTGGCCTTCAGAGTTTTTTATAGCGGAACCAGGTCGTTTCAGTTCCCTGCGCACTGCCATACCTGAAAAGATATGCCTCAATCGCTATTTTCCGGATATCATGACGCGGCAATTTTCACTGATAAAACATACATGATTTTCTAGAATATGTCTAAAGATTAAGTGCTCTAGATGACGGAGATAAGAGCCTGTGGGTACCGGATAATTTTGTCCTGTTGAACGAAGTGGAGCGTAAAAGCTGCCTTTTGACGTCACATGCTGTCTCAAGCGCAACGGCCAGTTTTATGACATGGCTCTGAACGGCTATCTTATGGAATCATAGGCAATGCTGTGGCGGTTGAGACAAGCAGCGCCAGAATAGTTCTGGTGATGAGAAAGAATGCAGGGTTTCCTTTATCTTGACAGACCTGCCTCTTTCGGCGGCAGTGAACATCTGAATTTTTTGGCTGTGCACTGTAAAGGAAATGCAGTAGGACGCTGATGGAGAACCAAAACAGCTTCTTTGCACAGTGGCCTTGTGCCGGTGGCCGTGTCTTTGCTCTGTTCGGGATGTAGGCGGACAACCAGTTGATTTTGTGGTGGTGCAGGCAGACAAGGCGGATCTTGTCAGGATGGCGGCGAATTTGTTATTGTGTTTTCAGGAGGCCGTCATGACGGACATTGATGGGCAGATGGCCCTTATCAAACGCGGCGCAGCTGAGCTGATAGGCGAGGCGGAACTGCGCAAAAAGCTTGAGCGCGGCGCGGCGTTGCGCGTTAAGGTCGGCTTTGATCCCACCGCGCCGGATCTGCACCTCGGGCATACGGTAATCATGCACAAAATGCGCCATTTTCAGGAAATGGGGCACACGGTCATTTTTTTGATAGGCGATTTTACCGGCCGCATCGGCGATCCCTCGGGCCGTTCAGAAACACGTCCTCCACTGACCGCAGCGGATGTGCTCGCTAATGCCGCCACTTACAAGGCGCAGGTTTTCAAAATTCTTGATCCGGAGAAAACTTTGGTTGAGTTCAACTCCCGCTGGCTCGGTGCAATGGACGCGGAGGATTTTATCCGGCTTGCATCCTCATACACTGTGGCACGCATGATGGAGCGCGATGATTTTGAAAAGCGTTTTCGCGAACAGCGCCCCATTTCCATCCACGAATTTCTCTACCCGCTCTGCCAGGCTTATGATTCCGTCGCACTTGAAGCTGATATGGAACTCGGCGGCACGGATCAAAAATTCAACTTGCTTATGGGCCGCAATCTTCAGGCCCATTACGGCCGGGAGAGCCAGTGTGTACTGACCATGCCCCTGCTGGAAGGCACGGACGGCGTGCGCAAGATGTCTAAATCCTACGATAATTACATCGGCATTGATGAGTCGCCCGCGGAAGTGTTCGGCAAGGTCATGGCCATTTCCGACGAGCTTATGTGGCGCTATTATGAGTTGCTTTCCGTAAAAAGTCTTGAGGAAATCGCCGCTTTGAAAGCCGACGTGGCGGAAAGCCGCCGGCACCCCAAGCTTGCCAAGGAAAGTCTGGCCCATGAGATAACCTGCCGCTACCACGGACAGAAAGCCGCGGACGAAGCCAGCCGTGGCTTTAATGCGGTTTTTGCGTGCGGTGCCGTGCCGGAGGATCTGCCTGTGCTGGTTTGCGAAAACGAAGATGAAACGACTCCGCCAGCCTTACTGGCGGCCGCAGGCCTTGTGAAAAGCCGCAGCGCGGCGCGGCGTCTTGTTCGGGAAGGAGCTCTCTCTGTCAACGGGAAGCGCTGGAATGACGAGGCCAGCCCTCTGCCCTCAGGAGAGCATGTTATCAAACTCGGCAAAAAACGTTTTCTGCGTCTTGTCGTGCGCCCGCGCCGGTCAGCTTAAAATTACGCGGCGCGGCGTGAATTCTGTAAAATATTTTTTGAAGCTCTGCGCGGCATTTTTGTTCCACGACGCCCAGAAGGCTGAAACACAACAACAGGGGAGAGTTTCATATGTTATCCATTGTTTATTATGCGGATCTTCACACACGTTCGCGCGAAGACAGTAAAATCGCAAAGGTGGCCCGTCTGTGCGACGCTGTGGGATTGAAAAAGATTATTAAAAAGAATGAATTGACAGCCATTAAGGTTCACTTCGGTGAATACGGCAACGACACGCATGTGAATCCCTCATTTGTGCGTCAGGTTGTGGACAAAGTCATTGATGCCGGCGGCAAGCCCTTTCTGACGGACAGCACAACCCTGTATTCCGGTTCCCGCCGCAATGCCGTGGACCATCTGCAAACAGCCTACCGTCACGGTTTTGCCCCGTCTGTGGTGAACGCCCCGGTCATTATCGCCGACGGCCTCTATGGCGAGAACGATGTGCCCGTGCGCATCAACGGCAAGCGTTTGAAAGAAGTCTATATTGCTAGGGAAATTCGCCGTGCGCCGGCCATGGTGGTGATTTCCCACTTCAAGGGGCATGAGATGGCAGGTTTTGGCGGTGCCGTAAAAAATCTGGCTATGGGCGGCGCCTCGCCGCGCGGCAAGCGGGCGCAGCACGCCACCAATGTACATGTGGATGCAAATATCTGTATCGGCTGCGGCAAGTGCGTCGGCGTTTGTCCGCAAAAGGCCCTTTCCATGCGTGATGGCAAGAGCGGGGTTGACCTCGGCCGCTGTATAGGCTGTTTCGAGTGCATTACGGTGTGTCCCGTCAAGGCTGTGGATATGGACTGGGGCACAGAACTCGTACCCTTTATGGAGCGTATGGCCGAATATGCCTACGGTACGGTCAAAGGCCGTGAAAAACGCATCTGTTATATCAATTTTGTTCTGAACGTCACGCCGGACTGTGACTGCGCGGCTTGGAGCGATGTTCACCTTGTTCCAGATCTGGGCATCCTGGCTTCCCGAGACCCGGTTGCGCTGGACAATGCCTGCTTTGATCTTGTCAAAGCCGCCCCGAGCCTTGATCCCACGAAGGAAAAGAAAAAGGATTTTGACAAATTCACGGCACGCTGGCCCAAAACCCACGGAGAAATTCAACTTGTCCACGGTGAGGCTATCGGCCTCGGCAGCCGGCAGTACACTCTGCAAAAAATATAATCCGCACATCGCCACTTCGGCACAATCAACACATTATAGCAGGCCGCGTCAGCATGTGCCGCAAAGCGGCGCATGTTGACGCGGCCACAAGGCCAGTTATGCCGCAGGACAACTTCACTCCCGTCAGTCTGGACAGACGCGAACAATATTATGCCGTCTGGCAGCGCACGCCCCGCCGCTCGCTTGACTATACCTTGGCAAACCTCTGGGGCTGGCAGCAGTATTACGGCCTTGAATGGCGTTTTGACGGCAATTTGTGCTGGCTGCGCCAGACGTTGCCCCTGCCTGTCTGCTGGGCTCCGGTGGGAGACTGGAACGCGGTGGACTGGCAGGCGTTGTCGGCGAACGACACCAAAAGCGGCGACCTTGTTTTTGCGCGTGTTCCGGAAGAACTGGCGCAATTGTGGCAGGGCGCGTTTCCCGGCCGTGTGGAGGTGACGGAAGATCGCGGTCAGTGGGAATACCTGTACAAACAGGAGGAACTGGCGCTGTTGCCCGGCAATCGTTTTCACAAAAAACGCAACCATTACAACCGTTATGTAAAGGCATACGGCGAACCTGACTGTCACGACATGGACGACGCCATGATTGAAGACGTGCTGGCTGTACAGGATGACTGGTGCAAGTGGCATGAATGTCGTGATTCCCCTTCACTCATGGCGGAAAATGAAGCCATCAACCGTGTGCTGATGCACTGGAATTTGTTTCAGGGGCTTGTCGGCGTTTCTTTGTATGTGCACGGTAAAATGGTGGCGTTCAGCGTGGGCGAGCAGTTGGATGAGCAAACGCTCGGTGTGCATTATGAAAAGGGTTTGAACGGCTTTCTCGGCGTGTATCAGACCATGAACTGTCTTTTTGCCCGGCGCGAGGGCGCGGGGCGCGCGTATGTCAACCGCGCGCAGGATATGGATGAAGAGGGGCTGCGTCAGGCAAAGATGACCTATCTGCCGGCAGATTTTCTGCGTAAATACAAGGTGCGCCTGCGTAGCGCCTAATCAGCGAAGTGACAGCGCACGCGCTGATCAGGCGCGGGGTTTTTCCATTCCGGCGTTTTTGTGCGGCACAGTTCCCGCGCGTTGGGGCAACGCGGGTGAAAGCGGCAGCCCGTCGGCGTGGCAAGCGGGCTAGGTGGTTCGCCAGCCAAAAGCGGGGGAAATCGGCCGGGTTTTTGTCTATCGGGTACAGCGGCGAACAACGCCCGCGTGTACGGATGCGCGGGCTTGTCAAAGAGCGTCTCTCGCGCAGCTTCTTCCACAATCTGCCCAAGATACATGACCAGTATGCGTTCGCACATAAAGCCCACAGCCGCCATATCGTGTGAAATAAAAAGATAGGCAGGGCGGAAGCGTTCCTGCGCTTCGCGCAGCAGGTTCAGCGTCTGCGCCTGTACCGAGGCGTCCAGACAGGAAACCGGTTCGTCGCAGACAATCACGTTAGGATGCGTCACAAGCGCTCTGGCCACTGCAATGCGCTGGCGCTGGCCGCCGGAGAACTCGTGCGGGTAGCGTCCGCCGAGCCCGTCGAGCCCGACAGCGGTGAGCATGTCTTCAACTTTTTGTTGTCGTTCAGCGCCGGGCGTGTTTTGCGCTTCAAGCGGCTCCCCCACAGAGGTGCGGACGCGTAGACGCGGATTGAGCGAAGACGAAGGGTCCTGAAAAATCATCTGTATCCGGCCGGCGGTCCAAGTGCTCGCACCTGCTTCCGGCAATGGCCTGCCCTCAAACAGAACCTGTCCGGACGAGGGGAGGGTGAGGCCGCAGGCAAGGCGGCCGAGCGTGCTTTTGCCGCAGCCTGATTCTCCGACAAGGCCGAGGCTTTCCCCTTCGCGCAGTTCAAAGCTCACGTCGTCAACGGCGGTGAGGATTGAGCGCGCGCCAAACAGACCATGCCGCACGGCAAAGCTGCGGGTGACATGGCTGAAGGCCAGAAGCGGCGTTTTTTGTGTTTCTGTAATCATTGTTCAGTCCACCGTCACGCCTGCTGCGTCGAATGTCGCCATGTCATTGAAAACAGCCGCGGCGCAACACAGCAGGGGATAGGCCGCCGCCGCCCCTGTTCCCTCGCCAAGGCGCATGCCGAGATCCAGCAGCGGTTTTGGGTTGCCTGTCAGTTTCGCGAGCGCTTTTGCGTGCCCAGGTTCCGCCGAGGTGTGGGCCAAAACGGCACAGCCCGCTGCTTCCGGGCAGATTTTCAGCGCTGCCGCATATGCCGCGCCGCAGATAAAACCGTCCACCAGCACGGGCAGACGCTGTGCCGCCGCTCCCAGCATGAGGCCGCAGAGCAGCACAATTTCAAAGCCGCCGAGAGCGGCCAGCGCGTCCACTGGGTCGCCTGAACGCAAGAGCCCGGCGTTGGCCGCGAGCGCCTGACGGACAACGCCGACCTTGTGCCGCACCATGGCCGCGTCCGCTCCCGCGCCGGGGCCGACGGCCGAATCCGGGTCAAGGGCCAACAGGGCGCAGTACAGCGCGGCCGCGGCTGTGGAGTTGGCAATGCCCATCTCGCCGACGCCAAGGCATGCGTAGCCCTGACGGGCGCAGTCTGCAGCAATGCTGATGCCTGAGGCAATGCCCTTGAGGCAGGTTTCGCGGGGCATGGCCGGGCCAAGGCTTATGTCCATCGTGCCGTTGCCGAGGCGTTTGTCAAGCAGCATAGGGTGAGATTCAAAAGGGCCGCCGGCGCATCCCGCGTCAATCACGCGCAGATCCATGCCAGCAGCGTGGCACAGTGCGTTCACCGCAGCGCCGCCGTTTAAAAAATTGCGCGTCATCTGGCGCGTTACCACTTGCGGCACGGGCGAAACATTTTGCGCGGCAACGCCGTGATCTGCGGCCACAGTGAGCATGAGGGCCGGGCTCACGACAAGCGGCATCCGTCCCTCACGCAAGGCAAATAGGCGCTTTGCCAGTTCTTCAAGTCGTCCCAGACTGCCGCGCGGCTTTGTGAGACTGTCGAGACGCGTTCGCGCCTGCGCCAGATGCCGTTCCTGAAGCGGCTTGATATGCAGAGAAGAGAGAATACGCTCCATGTATGTTCCTTAAGAAAATTTATTCTCCTGCCGTAATATCCCGCGGATTTATCTTCCTTCCTTCTCGTCAGTATGTAGCTTGCACGGCACAGGGACGCAAGAGCCTTTACGCCTGCAGCAGGAATGAGTATATATGGCGGGGAGCGCATTATGCTGATACTTCGTTTGTACGCCGCCTTGTCTGTCTGTTTTTTTCTATACGCCGTCTGCCCGGCGTGCGCCGCGCCGGCTGAAACAAGCCCCAGGTTTACGCCTGTTGTGCGCGCAGTGCAGGCGGTTGCGCCGGCCGTGGTGAACATCACGAGCACGTATGTTATTGAAGGGTACAGGATTTCTCCGCTGGAGCGTTTTTTCGGGCCGGATTTTTCGGGCGCTTTTCCTGGGGATCCGTCACGGAGTCAGAAACGCGTGAGCCTTGGCTCCGGCGTTATTGTGGACGGCACCAAAGGCCTTGTGTTGACAAACGCGCACGTTATTGCCGGCGGTGGTCAGGTTGTGGTGCGTCTTTTGGACGGCCGGGAATTTCCGGCGGTGGTCAGGGGTGCCGACACTGATTTTGATATCGCGGTGCTAGAAATTATGGGTGCGCGTAACCTGCCCACGGCGCGCATGGGCGATTCTTCAGACATTCTGCCCGGCGAAACCGTTATCGCCATCGGCAATCCCTTCGGTTTCACCCATACGGTGACAACGGGCGTCGTGTCCGCTCTGGGGCGTACCATACACAATGAGGACGGCTTGTTTACAGACTTGGTACAGACAGACGCGGCTATCAATCCCGGCAACAGCGGCGGTCCTCTACTCAACATCGAGGGCAGCCTTGTCGGCATCAACACGGCTGTGGACGCGCGCGCCGAAGGCATCGGCTTTGCCATACCCGTCAACAAGGCCCGCCGCGTCATGGGCGATCTCTTGGAACTCGGCAGGGTTGTGCCGCTCTGGCTCGGCCTCATGGTGCAGGACATAGACAGCCGCACGGCTATGGCGTTGGGCCTCAAGGAAGTCTCGGGAGTGCTTGTCAACACAGTTTTTGAGGGCACTCCGGCGGCGCGGGCTGGCATTGTTCCGGGCGACATTGTGGAAAGCGTCAATGCCGCGCCGATGCATGACCGGCGCGAGTACATCAACGTGCTGCGCAATCAGACAGGCGGCGAAGATTTGCGCCTGCAACTGCGCCGGGTCGGACGCTCTTTCACTGTTGCGGTGCGGCCAGCGCCCTTTGAGGACGACACGGCCAGAGCGCTTATGGTGCAGCGATGGGGTTTTGTCGCGTATGCAGGCGGGGGCGGGTTGGCTGTCGTTTCCGTGCGTTCCGGCGGCCCGGCGAATTTTTTGCGCAAGGGCGATGTGATTGCCGCTGTGGGTGCTACGCGCGTAAACAGCATGAAGGACCTGCTGAACGCCTTTCGCCGGGAGCGTCTCGCAAGCCAAGTGTTGTTGCAGGTGCTGCGCGGCGGGCGGGCATATTACGCGCGCCTTGTGCTGTGATTTTTTCATCCGCAGGGCATATATTTCTCTCACTGTCACACTTGACAGGAAAGAGGAGTATAGTTAACCATTTTAAACTGCCTCTGCAAATTGTGGCAGGACACTCTATGTTACTTCTGGAGGATACAATGGGTTATTCTGTAACGGTTGATACTGACAAATGTGTTGGCTGTGGTGAATGTGTGGATGTTTGCCCCGTGACAGTCTATGAAATCAAAGACGGTAAATCTGAACCAGCCAACAGTGAGGAATGCCTTGGCTGTGAATCCTGTGTGGAAGTGTGTGAAGCAAGCGCCATTGTTGTGGAAGAAAATTAGAAATCGTTTCGGCTGGTTATGAGATTTCGCCGGGCGTGTGCGCGTCCGGCGGCGTTTTTGGAATTGTCATTGCTGCCTGATCTGAGTGCTGTTTTTGCCGCTTGTGAGCAATTGCAAGCGGATGCGACAGCCCTGTTCGCGCGTGCGCGCGCGGGGCATCCTGCCTGCGTGGTGTGCAAAGAGGGCTGCAGTGACTGCTGCCACGCGCTTTTTGACCTCTCGCTGGTTGAGGCCATGTATGTGAACAGGGCTTTTGCCGAAGCTTTTCCTCACGGGACACAGCGTTCGGCCATACTTTCACGCGCTTCTGAAGCCGACCGTGCCCTGACCCGCATAAAGCGCGACATGTTCCGCGCTGAAAAGGACGGCGAGGCCCCCTTGGCCATTATGGGGCGGGCCGCGCAGATAAAACAGCGTTGCCCTTTGCTTGACGACGACAACCGTTGCTGCCTGTATGAACGGCGGCCAGTCACCTGCCGTATTTACGGTGTGCCCGCGGCCATTGCCGGGCGGGGGCACGTGTGCGGCTTTTCCGGATTTGAAAAGGGCAAGGCCTATCCCACGGTGCATCTGGACAAAATTCAGGCGCGGCTTGACCATTTGAGCCGCGACATAGCCGTTGCCGTGAAAAGCCGTTTCACAGAGTTACACGAGGTGTATGTGCCGCTTTCCATGGCCTTGCTCACTGTCTACGACGAAGCCTATCTGGGCGTCGGCCAGACGGCGAAAAAAGACTGAGCGGCAAAGCGCATGTTCGTCACTATTCCCGCAACGGTATTTCGCGACGGCTCGTTCAGAGAGCTTAATGAAGAGCAGGAGAAGCTCAAACGCGAAATTTATGACAAGATGAACCCGCGCCGTCGCAAATTTGTCGACCGCATCGGTTACGCCAGCTGGGACCCTTTTCAACAACCGAATGAACCGCTGGATTTGCGTACGGATATAAGCCGACGCGCCACCGGGCAGTTGGTGAACGAATTTTTGCGTGACGCGGCGCAAAAAGGCCGCCGGGGCGACGACTACGCCAAAGGCGCTCTGGAATGCGCGCTCGGCGTGGTCAACAGGGATGAAAAATACATGGGTATTTTTGAGTTTTGTCTCTGGTATCACGAGTTGTTGAAAAAAGAAGGACATACCGCATGAAAGAGCGTTATGACGATGTGGATGAATATATCGCCGACCTGAAAAACGAAATTGAGGGCAACGCCCAGTGCGCGAACCATTATTATAACCTCGGCCTTGCCTTGCTCTCCAAGCGGGATTTTGTGGCTGCGGAAGACGCGCTGCTGAACGCCGTGCGCAATTCGCCGCATCTGGCGGAAGCCTTTGTGCAGCTTGGCGGCATATGTCTTCAACGCGACGATTTGGACGGCTGTTTGCGCTATAACGAAGAGGCGGCAAACTGCAGGGCCAAATTTCCCGTGCCGTGGAGCAATATAGCGTTTGTACATCTGCAGCGCGGCGAGCCGGACAAGGCCATTGAGGCCGTCAAAAAAGCTTTGAAATGGGCCCCGAAATTCGTGCAGGCAAAAAACGCGCTCGCAACGGCGCTGTATATGAAGGGTGATTTCAAGGCATGTGAAGAGACATGTAGGGAAATATTGCGTGAAGAACCTGCTTTTGCTCCGGCCTGGAACAATCTGGCGCTCTCTCTTTTTGATCAGCAGGACTATGCGGGAGCGGTGGAAGCTGCGGACAGGGCCGTGGAATTCGGCTTTGAGCTGGCCACGGGTTTTCTGGAAGAATTGCGGCCGTGCAGGGCATAGAGTGCCTGCATTTTTGCCTGAACCTGCAACATGTTATGGCAGGAGGAGAATTTTATACCCCTTAGCAAAATGCTCTAAGCTGACCGCAAGCTGCCTCAATATCCTGCCCCTTGCTTCTGCGAAAAACAGCCGTAATATGTCGTTTCCACAAATATTGTTCAAAAGCGAGTACGCGTGCCTTGTCAGGCGCTTCATACGGCGCGCCTGTAATGGGGTTATAGACAATGAGGTTGAGCTTGCCCTTGACGTCGCCGACAATGCGGGCGAGTTCTCGCGCGTGTTCCGGCGCGTCGTTGACGTTGCGCATCAGCAGGTATTCCAAGGTGATCCGTTCCCGTGTCTTGAGGGGATACGCCTTGAGAGCCGCCAGCAGTTCATCAAGCGGCCAGCGCGCGGCTTTTGGCATGAGCCGCGCGCGCAGCGTCTGATTGGGCGCGTGCAGCGATACCGCAAGATACGCGAGGCCGCTTTCGCCAAGTGCTGCAAGACCTTTTTGAATGCCGCATGTGGAAACGGTAATGCGGCGCGGGGAAAAGCCGAGCCCTTGTGTGCTGTTCAGAGCGGTGAGCGAGCGCATGACTTCGTTAAGATTGAGCAAGGGCTCGCCCATGCCCATAAAAACAAGATTGCGCAACACGGGGCGGTCCGGCCGCGTATCCCCCAGGTGGGCACGCGCTACCAGTATCTGCCCCAGAATTTCGGCCATATTCATATTGCGTTCAAAACCCGCCTGGCCTGTGGCGCAAAAAGTGCAGCCCATGGCGCAGCCGACTTGGGAAGACAGGCACTGCGTCCAGCGGCGCGTGCCGTCGCGCGAATCAGAAGGAATCAGCACGCTTTCCACAAGTGCCCCGTCGTGAAGCCGCAGCAGAAATTTTGTCGTGCCGTCTTGGCTTTTCCTGATGAGCACGGTCTCAGGCCAGCCTATGTATGCCCGCTCGGCCAGACGCGCACGGCAGGCTTTGGAGACATTGCTCATGGAAGCAAAGTCACGGGCTGTTTTTTGCCAGAGCCATTGCCAGACCTGCACGGCCCGGAACAGCGGTTCACAGAGCTCGGTTCGCATCCAGTCCGTCAGTTCCCGCAAGGTAAAATTGAGCAGATTGATCACGACACGCACTGATTCCGCGATGTTATATATGTTTTTGGTTGCCGCCGCCGTCTTATGTCAGCTGGCGACGGGCTGCGACAAAGCCGCGCAGGCGCGCCGCAGTTTGCGGGTCTGCAGGCGCTGCAGCACAAAATCAGACAGTTTGGCGCCGGCAGGCACGGCAGAGAGCGGAAATTCCGCCCGCCCCATATTGCGGTGACCGCCCGCTTCGCCCACGTCATGAAAGCAGGCGTCGGCGAGGCGGCCTATGTCTCTTCCGCCGTCGCCGCGAAAGACTACAACCACGGTTCTGTCAACGACGCCGCTGACGGCAATCCAGCGCAGGCCGTGCACCTTTGTAAAAAAATCTGCCACGGCCACCAGCAGATCCGCGCTGTTGACATTGTTCAGCGCGGCATAGGCCCCGCTGCTGCAGTCAGTGAGCGATCGGAAGGCGAGGCCAAAGAGCGGCAGCCACTCGCGCAGATATTCGCTACGGATGATCCTGCGCAGAAGGTTGTTGTCCGCATAACGCGAGAGCCATTGCCAGGCGCGCAGATCCCTTTCTCCGCCGGCCCGTTCAAAGGTCGCCGTGTCGGTTCGGATGCCGTACAGCAGGGCCGTGGCGAGGCGGGCGGTAGGCCGTATTCGCAGGGCGTGGAGAAAACGCGCCAGAATCGTGCTGGCGGCGCCCAGGTCCGGACTGACAAAGCAAAACGTGTCCGCCGGAGCGGGGAGGCCGGCTGCGTCGGGTGATGAGGGATGGTGGTCGATAATCAGGGAAAAGGGAATCTTCTCAAAGGCCTTGTTGTGGTGTGGCTGCGAATCCACAATAGCAAAATGCGTGTACTGTGACGCCTTTTCCGGCTGCCAGACTTTGACCGGAATGCGCAGATAGCGGATCATCGCCAGATTGTCCGGCCGAGTCACCGCATTGACGCGCATGATGTCAACGCTGTGCGTGCGGTGGAGCATGATGCGCTGCAAGGTCAAGGCGCAGGCCAGCGCGTCGGGATCGGCATTGATTATGATGCACCAGCGATCCGTCTTGTCAAGACTTTGCCGCCAGTGTTTTATGCGGGCTGTGTATTCGCTGTTCGTCATTTCTGTTCCCTGCCGGTATGCCCTGCGCTGTGTAACGCGTATCTTTTACTTCCCATTGCCGCAATGGGCTACAAAAGTTTTTGCACTGTCCATCCGCGCGTCTGCGCGGTTTCTTTTGCCTGCCGGCCGCCAAGCACACAGACAGCGCCTTTTTTTGCCACTTCCGCGAGCACATCGGCAAAGGCCCGAAAGTGCCCCGGCGTGACGGCGAACATTTCTTCGCGCATCTGCTGTCGGGCTTCGTCAGAATCGCGTGTCAGCCAGCGGAGCAGAGAGAGAGCCCCTTTTGCGTTGGGCAGCAAGTATGCGTCCATGTCGCCAATGGCACCGACAATAGCGCGGGAGAGTTGTTCGGCGTCTGGAGTGACGCTACGCAGAAAATCGGCCATGCCGTCAAAGGCGGCCAGAGTCTGATCAACATTGGGGTCGCGGTAGGAAGAACAGACGAGCGTGCCGCTCAGGCGGTCCAGCCCGCAGGATGCGCCGTAGGCACCGCCGCGCACGCGCACTTGTTCCCAAAGCCGGCCCATGCGCAGATAGCGCAGAATCACGCTTGCCGAGCCGTGATAGCTGTAGCCCTGATCATAGATATTGGCTGCTTTGCCCACATAGTTGATCATGACAGGTGCCAGAAAGGATTCTGCTTCCGGGAGGCTCATGGGCTGCGGCGGCCGGCTTTCGCCTTCTTCCCCTTCGGGAAGGGCGGCCAGCAGGGCACGCGCCTCGTTTTCGGCGCGGGCGATGCCGCAGCCCTCGGCCGTACAGTCAAAAACTGCCCCGGCGCGGGCGAGGAGCAGACTGCGCAGTGTTTCCAAATCATTGAGCAACGTTTCCGGCCGGGTTTTAAGCTGCTTGAGCAGAGCGCGCACAGAACTAAGATATGTGAGGCCGCATGTGCGCTCGGCCAGCGCGTCCGCGCCGGTGAAGCGCGCGCGCAGCCTGAGGCTTACAGCCGCGTTTCCGGCTGTCTGCAGAACGTATTCCAAACGGGCTTTCTCTTCCAGCAGCATCTGCTGCAGGCGTTCCGCCGCCGCTGCCGGGTCGTTCAAGTGCTCCAGCAAGATTTCTTGGAGAATTTGAAAAAGATCCGGAATTTTTTCATAAACCGCCTTTCCGGATATGCTCAAATAGTTTATGATGCCGCGCTTGCCAAGCGTTACGCCTGTCAAATGATTCGCCCCTATGCCGCCTGTTTTTGCCGCCACAAGTTCGCCTAATTGCGTAAAGTCGTGCCGTGCTGTTCCCAGTTCTGTGAGAGAGCGGACAAAAACAGGCAGCAGGGGGACGAGGTTGTCGGGCAAACGGCGTATGGGCAGTAAAAGTGAAATATAGGCAATGCCGTTTGTAGGCAGTTCATGATTCAGGAAAACGTGCGCTCCTTGCGTCACTCGCCGGGGGATGGTCGCGTTTTCACGCGGCAGGTCATCAGGCGTGAGGTTCGGGATGGTCGCGAGCGCCTCTGGGCTGTCCGGTTCGGTCTGTGCCTGCTGCAGGCGGCGGGTTTGTTCGACAATTGCGCTGCGTCGTTGCGTGTCGCTTTGCGAATGTATGGCGTCAAGGCGGGCTTTTTCTTGCCGTTCGCGTGCGTTCCCCAGATTTTCATCAGGGGTCAGCACAACTGTGGTTCTGTGCGTGTTGTTCAAAAAGTGTTCCTGCAAAAGCTTTTCAAAGACATTTTCTCCTTTTGCGAGGCAATCCTTAATGGCGGCAAGCGGTTTTTCCCAAGCCAGAGGGGAGAGAGGGTCGCCGTCGTACAGCCAGGTGGAGAGCGACCGTATCATGGCGGCAAGACCGCGCGGAAAGCGTCCGGAGTTGTTTTCCCTGTAAGCGAATTCCACGCTGTTCACCGCCGCCTCCACGGCGGAGGGAGCAATGCCGTCTTCCGCGAGGCGGCGAAGCGTGTCGAAGATCAGGTCTTCGGCTTTTTGCACGTCTTCTACGTCCACGCCCTTGAGACCTGTGGAATAATACATCTGCCGCAGGTCTGTTTCGAGACCGCAGCCTGTTGTGTCTTCCCCAAGGCCGGAGCCGATCAGTGCTTTGCGCAGGGGCGAACCCGGCATGCCTTCAAGAATGTGTTCCAGCATTTCCATGCGCAGGGCCTCGTCCACATCGCCCCGTTCGCCAAGCAGCCAGTTGACGGTAAACAGGGTGCGTTTTTCGCCTTCGGCAGCCGCGTATGTTTTTTCAACGCGTCTGGGCAAGGCCTTGCGTTTCTGCAGGGGCACGGCAGAATCCACATTTTTTTTCGCATAGCCTTCCAGTTCCAGACTGATGCGCCGCAGGCGCTTTTCTTCAGGGTCGTCGCCCCAGAAAAAGAAGCGGGCGTTGCACGGATGGTAATAGTGCCTGTGAAAGTTGTAAAAAGCCTCATAGGTGAGATCGGGGATATGTTCCGGGTTTCCGCCGGAATCCAGGCTGTACAGCGTGTCGGGAAAGAGGGCCTGCTGGCTTTGCTCGGCGAGCACGGAATCAGGCGAGGAATAGGCGCCCTTCATTTCATTGTAGACAACGCCTTTGAATGTCCAGGGCCCGTCGGGGCTTTCGGCCTCTATGTGCCAGCCCTCCTGACGGAAGATATCTTCGCTGATGCGGGGGTGAAAAACCGCGTCAAGGTAGACGTCGATCAGGTTATAAAAATCGTGCAGATTTGTGCTGGCTACAGGGTAGCAGGTTTTGTCCGGAAAGGTGAAGGCGTTTAAAAAGGTTTGCAGTGACCCTTTGAGCAGTTCCACAAAAGGTTCCCTGACCGGATATTTTTTTGAGCCGCAGAGCACGGAGTGCTCCAGAATGTGCGCTACACCTGTGGAATCCGACGGCGGTGTGCGAAAGCTCACACCGAAACACTTGTTTTCATCCGTGTTTGTGATGGAAAGCAGCAGGGCGGCTGTGGCGTTATGCCGCCACAGCCGCGCCGTACCGCCCGCTTCCTTGAGACAGTGTTCCGTAAGCAGTCTGAAGCCGTGTGTGTGCATTGTCTTACTTTTCTGCAAAGGTTTCGTTTTTTGCCCCGGCGTTCATCATGGCGTGCATGCCCTTGCTGACGGAGCTGACGGTTTCATCAAATTCACGTTGCAGGGATTCCATGAGTTCGCGTACGGAAATGATTTTATTCACGCGAAAGACATTGGCGCCGCAAAAGGCGAAACCTCGTTCCAGGTTTCCCTTCATCGCGTTGATGAGCGCCTGGGCGATGCAATAGGGCGTTTTTTCCTGTTGGCAGGTGCTCACACAGTGGAAAATGCATTTGAAAGGCTTTGTCAGTCCCGCGCGCGCTGTCGCAATGAATTCGTTGAGGATGGCCCGGCCGGGCATGCCGACCGGACTTTTGATAATGGTCACGTCTTCTTGTTTTGCGGCGAGATAGCTCTGTTTGAAGCGTTCGTCCGCATCGCATTCATGCGTGACGACAAAACGCGTGCCCATCTGCACGCCAGCCGCCCCCAGATCCAGAAACTGCCTGATGTCCGCGCCCGTATACACGCCGCCCGCAGCAATAACAGGCACGGCGCGTCCTTTTTGATCTTCAAAGGGTTTTACGGCTTCCACCACCTGGGGCACAAGATTTTCCAGCGCGTGTTCCAGGTTTTGAATATCCTCCGGTTTGAAGCCGAGGTGTCCTCCGGCCTTCGGCCCTTCCACCACAAAAGCGTCCGGCAGATAATTGCAGCGGGCAAGCCATTTTTTAGCGAGAATGGTGGCGGCTCTGGCTGAGGAGACAATGGGCACGAGTTTTGTTTTGAATTCCTGCTTCTTTGTTTCGCAAAGTTCCAGCAGGTGACGCGGCAATTCTGTAGGCAGGCCCGCGCCGGCAAAAATGATGTCCGCCTTGTTTTCTATGGCGGTGCGTACCATTTGGCTGAAGGTTGTCAGCGCCACCATGATGTTGACGCCGATAATGCCCGTGGTCAGTGCCCTGGCTTTGAGGATTTCCTGTTGCAGTGCGCGGCTGTTGGCTTCCTGGGGATTTTTGGCCACGTCCGGCTCGCGCATGCCAATCATGGCGCCGGCGATGACGCCTATTCCGCCCTGATTGGCGACCGCCGACGCGAGGCGGGAAAGGGATATGCCGACACCCATACCTCCCTGGATAACTGGCACCTGCGCTGTGAGATCACCGATTTTCAGTGATGGAAAGGACATGGCGTAGCCTCCGTAGCTGAACTTGTTTTGACGTATAGTCTGAAATCGGACAGAATGCAATAAAATGAAGACATCATGAATCCGCGACGACGGAGAACTGAAGATAACAACCAATTTACACAGTACACTTGACCTCTCAGCCGGACAGCAATGAATCAATGCCAAACAGTTGTTGCACCATGCCGGCAATCTGTGTTTGTGTTTTCGGCAGGGCGCGTTCTTCCCAGGCTTGGCCCACAAGCCAGAGAGGAACACGGCGGGCTTGCTCCGTCACGTCGCAGTGGCGGCGGTCGTTATCCATGCCGTGGTCGCTTGTGATCAGCGCAGCATAGCCCGCATCAAGCCAGCGCGGCAGAAAACGGGCCAGCAGAGCGTCCGCGTCACGCGCCGCATCACGGTAGGCGGGCGAATCCGCGCCGTGCATGTGTCCGGCATGGTCAATTCCCATGGAATGTATGAGAAGGATGTGCGGCTGATATTGCAGACGCAGCCATTCCGCATCGCGAAAGAGTTCATCATCCGGGTAAGCGTCGCTGCTGTAAAAAAGTCCGTGCGCGATGGGCAGTGTCACGTCGTTTGTCAGGCGGTGCTGGCCGGCCACAAAAGGAGCGGCGTTGCAGAGTTCGCTTATCCAGCAATAGGCTGCGGCCGCTGTGACAAGCCCGTTTTCCTGTGCCAGGTGAAAAATGGTGGGCATTGGACACAGACGCGCGTCGTCATTGTGGACAATGCCGGTTGAAACAGGCGCGTGTCCGCTGAGCAGCGTCGCGTAGATCGGGCGCGAGAAAGGCGGCAGCTCGGCTGTGAGTTCGATATAGCCCGCGGCGCCGGCCTGTTCAAGCGACCGTACATAGCTGAAACAACGGCGGGCCGTTGCGGCGCGCAGCCCGTCCAGCAGTATAATCATGAGATGCCGGTTCATCGTGTTCACCAGTCTCCCTTTCCGGTCGGGCGTTCGGGGAACGAGAGCGACGGGGCAAGACTATACAGTTGTGCGGCTGTGACGCCCTGTACGGAGAACGTTTCTTTCAGCCATTGGAGAAAACGGTAAATTTTTTGCAGCAGGGCGTCTGCCGCTGATTGATCCGGCACGCTGGGCGCTGCGCCGGGCAGCATTTCCGAAGAGTGCCAGAACAGATGCAGCACCCGTCCCCCGCGCGCCGCATGCAGACGGCTT
Source organism: Desulfovibrio sp. (assembly GCA_031260725.1). Classification (GTDB taxonomy): domain Bacteria; phylum Desulfobacterota; class Desulfovibrionia; order Desulfovibrionales; family Desulfovibrionaceae; genus Desulfovibrio. The sequence continues at coordinate 25,342 of JAISKZ010000026.1, forward strand.
GCGAGACGCATGATGCGGCTTGAGTGCCAGACAGGGTTGGCGCTTGCGACTCCCCAGAAATGAAAAGAATCCAGCAGCCGTGGCGGGCGGGCAAGGGCGTGCCAGCAGCGCGCGAGCTCCGGCAAAAGCGCAATTTGGGTTATGGGCGCTTCCAGCAGGCGTAGGCTGGGCGCGTCCTCGGCCCAGTAGGGGTCTGCGGGAGCGAGAAAGTGATCTGGCCCGCCGGGATAGGCGCGCAACGGGCAGACCGAACTGTCCAGCGTTATGCCCGCCTCGGCAAGCAGGGGGCGCACCTGTGATTTCAAGTCCCATCTGCCCATGCGAAAACTTGTCAGCGGCGCGGATTGCAGCTCCTGGCCGGCGACAAGCAGTGTGCGCAGGCGTCGGCGCAGCAAATTACGCTCAAGACGGTGCGTTCGTTCCGGTGGGGCTGTGTCCGCGCGTGTCTCCGCCATCAGCGGAGGGGTACTCCAGTGGTGCAGATGCGCACCTATTTCCGCACCCAGTTTGTCGCGCATAAAGGCCAGCGTCGCCCTTGTCTCGGGGTCGGCTAAAACCGTGTAAGCGCAGAACAGCGTCAGGGGAAAACTCAACTCCCGTGTCAGGGGGGCAAGGCGGGGCAGCAGCGCCACATTGCGCACGCCGCAGCCTGCCGCGGCATAGCGGCCTGAAAAAAGCCCCTCTTCCTCCACGTCAAGGCTCACTATGACGAACAGCGGCTGTTTGTCCGGGGGGGCCTTGGCGTCGGGCTGACGTGTGCTGGCGTCGGCAATGTTCATCTTGTCTGCGTGTATATACGATAAGCAGTCGCGGAGCAAAGCGCAAAATCAAAGCCGGCGCGACAAGTCTTTCGGCCGGCGTACGCCGCAACGGCAGTCATACAAGGGTCAATTGGCAAAATACGCTGCTAGGGTCTAGACATGCCCTGGCAGGCGATGCAGCGTCGGCTCGTCAACAGCGCGCATAAGGCGGCCGATGTACTGCATCTGTCGACGTCGGGCTTCATGGCCGCGCGTGCCGTCATACCGGCATACGGCCTCATACAGTTTCGGCGGCAAATTCAGTTTGCGGAGTGCCTCCGGGTCAAGGCGGGTCAGTCGGGCTCCGATATTTTGCAGGGCCAGACTGCGGCGTTTGTGGGCAGAACGGCTGGGTTTGGTGTTTTTCTCCTCGTTTTGCACGGTCTCATCCTACCTTGGAAGCGTTGCTTGCGGCGGCATAACGCCTCAGACGAGAAGGCCCAGAATCACGCCGGCGAGCACAACCGGCGAAATGGCGCCGTTCAGGGTGAAGAATGCCGTGTTGACATGACGCAGGTCTTCGGCGTTCATCAGCCGGTGCTCTGTAAAAAGCAGCACGACAACGCCGGCGCAGATGCAGAACCAGGGCCAGGAAAGCCCGGCCGCGGCGCCCGCGAGCGGCAGAAAAACGGCTGTCATGCAATGAGAAAAGGCCGCAATGGCCAGAGCGGTTTTGGTGCCGTACACAGATGGTACGGAACACAGGCTGAAGGCTCTGTCAAAATCCATATCCTGAAAGGAGTAATAGATGTCAAAGGCCGCCACCCAGAACGTGACAGCGAAAAAGAGCAGCACCGGCGCCAGACTCATGCTCCCCGGCGTCACGCTTATCCACCCGGCAAGCGGCGCAAGCCCCAGGGTTGCGCCGAGCCAGAAGTGGCAAAGTGATGTAAAACGCTTGAGCAGGCTGTAGGCGGCCGCAAAAAGCAGGGCAGGCGCGGAGAGCCGGAGGCAAAGGTTGTTCAGGGCGGCGCAGGAGGCGATAAAAATGAGAGCCGTGACCCCGCAGAAAGCCCAGGTTTGGCGCACGCTGATGCGGCCGGAGACAAGTGGGCGTTTGCGCGTGCGGGGGTTGGCGCGGTCAAAGGGCAGATCAGCAAGACGATTGAAGGCCATGGCAAAGGAGCGCACAGCCACCATGGCGATGGTGAGGAAAATCAGGCTTTGCACAGGTGGCAGGCCGCGCGCGGCCAAGACGGCGCCGGCCCAGGCGTAGGGCAGGGCAAAGACGGAGTGTTCAATTTTTACCATGCTGCAAATGTCGGCAAACTGGCCGAGAGGGACGCGCGTGCTGTTATTCATATATCACTTTCCTATCCTCCGCAGTCTGTGGGGTCGCTGTGCAGTTTATCAAGCGCGTGGGGCAGGGCGGGCAGCACGGCGGCCAGGTTTTCGCGCACTGCCTTGTGGCTGCCCGGCAAATTGATGATGATGCTTTGCCCGAGCACTCCGGCCTCGGCGCGGGATATCGCCGCGTGCGGCGTGACGGCCAGGCCGGCGGCCAGCATGGCATGACGCAGGCCGGGCAGGGGCAAGTCAATAACCCCGGCCGTGACCTGCGGAGAAATGTCGCGAGGGGAAAGGCCCGTGCCGCCGGTGGTGCAGATGAGGTCATAGCCTTCTGTCAGCGCCAGATCCGTGAGCAGGGCGCGCAACATGCCCGGCTCGTCCGGCAGGAGAAAACCCTGACTGTGGCAGAGCGGCAGGGTTTGGGCAACCATTTCGGCAATGGCCGGGCCGCTTTTGTCCTCACGCTCGCCGCGAAAGCCCTTGTCGGAAAGCGTCACCCAGGCCAGACTGCGGCCTTCTTTGCGCGTTTCAAGGGCGCATTCGTCCCCCGGCGGCATATCTGTACGCGCTGTGAGCAGCGGACAGCACAGAGCGTGGGGGTGGGATGGCAGACGTATATGGCCTGTAACGGCAAAGCGCGCGTCATGGCTTTCGTGGCTCTGGACGAGTTGTATGCCCACGGGCATAAAAGGCAGGGAGTGCGGCGGGCTGACTGCGCGGTGAGCCCGAAGGCCGACAGGGCGGGAAACGTCCGCACGGAGCAGGGGCAGGCTTTCACCTGCGGCGCACGGGCAGAGGCGCAGGACAAGATTCATGCTAAAGTCTCCGCTTGTTGCAGCAAACTATTGTAGCCGCAAGAGCAATGCGTTACAAGCAATAAAAGAGGCTTTGACTTTTCGTTGTGCGTTTTAGTGCATTATAATAATAGGAATATGCAAAATAGTTAAATCCACCAGTGGTTGGTTATGGGAGGGGGGCATGGCGAGCCGCAGTCAGGATCAGACGCAGAATTTGCGGGTTTTGGGCACAGGCCGGCTTTCACCGGCGGAAGACGGGCCGGGCGCGCATTTGCTGGAATCATTCAGCAACTGTTATCCGGCGCGGCTGTATGTCATCAGCATCGTCTTTCCCGAATTCACGTCGCTTTGTCCTGTCACCGGCCAGCCGGACACCGGCGTCATCTGTGTGGAGTACATTCCGGACGCGCTCTGTGTGGAGTCAAAGAGCTTCAAGCTCTATATGTTCGCGTTCCGCAACCATCAGTCCTTTGTGGAAACCATAACCAACACAGTGCTGGACGATCTGCGGGTGGCGATTGCTCCCCGCTGGTGCCGCGTCAAGGGGCTTTTCGCGCCTCGCGGCGGCACGCGCATCCACGTTTTTGCTGAAGATTTTAAACAGATGTCTACGGAGCAGGATGTCTGTGTGCGGGAAACCGCTCGGGCCTGGAAGACGGAACCGTGTCCGCATAACGTGCAGCCGTATGCAGTCGTCTGACCAACACCGCATGGCGCGTACAGCTTTGAAAGCTGTGTTTTTAAAATTATAACAGGAGATTACATGGGCTTTTTTTCCGCTGTCAAACGTTTTTTCGGCGGCGCAGCTGCCGCCTCTGCTGAGGTTGTGTCCGGTGTGGAGGAGGTGTCCGCCGTTGCCGCCGTCAGAGAAGAAGATGCCGTCGCGCTGACCCTGCGTCTGCGTGAGGCCGAACCACGGCTTTCCGTCTGGCTCGGCATCATTCTGGAGGGAGTGGACACGGCGGGCGATCTGCTCAACGCGCGTCTGCTCTTTCTGTTGCGCGCGCTGCAAGCACCGGAGGAAGAGGCGCAAACATTTGTGCGCGGCTTTGCCGACTGGCTTGCATGCATGGAATACCGCAATATTGAAGAATTTTGTTCGGAATTGCAGTACCGTCTGGCGCTCGCTCTGGATATGGAAGATGAAGAGGACGAGCGCAATCGTCTTTTTGTCAAAATAAGCGAAGGCCTGGCCCGTACGCGAGAAACATTGGCCTGTCGCCTGGACGTTCTTTTTGCCGGGCATGGCGGGATTGACGACGCGTTCTGGGAAAATCTGGAAGAGATATTCATCATGGCCGATATGGGCTATGAAACAGCGCTGGCGCTGGTGGGACGCCTTAAAGAGCGCGCTCGCCGCGCTGGTGTGACCGAGGCCGGACAGACGCGTGGTTTGCTGCGCGCCGAGGTGGAAGAAATTTTCAGCGTGCCGCGCCGTATCAGTGCTGTGAATTCGCCGGAAGTTGTGCTGGTTGTCGGAGTGAACGGAGTTGGAAAAACAACGACCATAGGCAAACTCGCGCACCGAGCCCGTATGCAGGGCAAAAAGGTGATGATGGCGGCGGCGGACACCTTTCGCGCGGCGGCTATGGAACAGTTGCAGGTGTGGGCCGGGCGCACGGGCGCGCTTTTTTACGCCAAACACGCCGGTTCCGAGCCTGCCTCTGTTGCTTTTGAGGCTATGGAAGAGGCGCTGAGGCAAGGGGTGGACATACTGTTTGTGGATACGGCCGGGCGTTTGCAGACCAATGTCAACCTTATGGAAGAGCTCACCAAAATACGTCAGGTGCTCGGCAAAAAGCACCCGGGCGCGCCGCACCGCTGCATACTTGTTATTGACGCCACAACAGGGCAGAATGCCCTTTCGCAGACAAAGCTCTTTAAAGAGGCCGCGGGAGTGGACGAACTTGTGTTGACCAAGCTTGACGGCACGGCCAAGGGCGGCATTGCCGTGGCCGTGGCGATGCAGCACAGTCTGCGCATTACGTTCGTCGGCCTTGGCGAAAAGCTGGATGATCTGCGCCCCTTCAACGGGGCGGATTAC
>JAISKZ010000047.1 GCA_031260725.1 Desulfovibrio sp.
TATACTTGAAACAGTGGCGCGGGATAGGGACTCGATACGCGAAAAATACAGCATCCTTTCTTGCCGCTATCCAGATCAGGTGTATTTTTTTATGGGCTTCAATCTCATGACTACACAGCCTAGAAATTGAATACAGTATTTGAACAGGACGCTTTTATCTGCCGAGAACTTCCCTTGCTTCAGGCGTCAGTCCTTTGAGGCTTGCGAGAAGTTCGTTGCCTCCCGCATTTTCGGGATCCTGCACAATAATTATCAGAACCCGCGCCGGTGTCGCGTTTACCAATGTCACGGCTGGCGCCTTGAATCCTTGGGTGCGCGGCTCGCCGCTGAATGTCCAGAAAAAATCTTCCTTGCGCGGCGTTGAGCTTTCTTCCTGATTACTTGCCAGCTTTTTTGCGATCTCTTTTGCGCTTTCCGGAAGTGGAGGGAGCAGATAAATGCTGACGACCCCAAGAATGTTTTCTCTGTCTGCGTCGTATTTGTTGAACACCAGCATGTATTCATCACCCCGTTTACTGCTGAAGCCTGTATTTTCCTCGCCGCTCCAGCCGGGGGGCAGATCCGCGCTGAATTGGCTGAATGCAGCCGTTTCGGCATGCGCTACAGCGGTGAGGGTCAGAAGAAGAAGCAGAACAACAGCGCGTGACAATTGATAAGCCTCCTGAAAATGCGCAAGCCGGGCGCGAATGTGCTGACGGCAGTGTATGGTTATACCATCAGTTCCACAAGTATGCCGTTTTTTGTCAGACCGACGGGTTTTGCCACAACAAGTCCGGACAGCACCTTGCCCCTGTCCTGAAAAAAACAGGGCGCGTAATATTCGTTCACTCCTCTGCGGGCGCCTGTCTTTTCACTGGCGTTCTCGGCGGCCACCAGCATGCGGGGCAGTGCGAGCTGGCTTTGTAAAAAACGCCGGCGGCATTGTTCTATCGCCGCGCGTACCCGTGCGGCGCGCGCGTATTTTATACGTCTTGCCGGTTGGTCGTCAAAGTCTGCAGCCGCTGTTCCGGGTCTGCTGGACCAGGGAAAAACATGGGCATACGAGAACGGCACTTTTTCAATATATGCAAGCAACAAGCGCATATCTTCCTCTGTCTCGCCTGGAAAGCCAACCAGAATATCTGCGCCGAGGCCCATGACAGGCCAGTGCTCGGCAAGAGCCGCTAGTGCATTTGTGAGCATGCGCCCTGTGTAGTGACCGCGTCCCATGCGTTTGAGCACGGCCGGGCTTGCATGCTGGAGCGAAATATGCAGATGCGGGCAGACCATGCGGCTCGCTTTCAGGATTGCAAGGGCGCGCGCGTGCAGTTGAGAGGGTTCCAGAGAGCTTATCCTGAAGCGCGCCCGCTCGGCGAATTTTTCAGCCAGATCATTCTCAAGCATGCGCAACAGATCCCAGAAATCACCGAAAGAGGGCTTGTCGCGGCCGTACTGGTTCAGGTTGACGCCGGAGAGCACAATTTCCGCATATCCGGCTTCAAACAGGCGGCGGGCTTCCGAGAGCACTTCTTCGGGTGGGCGGCTGATTGTCGCGCCGCGCGTAAATGGCACAATGCAATAAGTGCAGCGGTGGGTGCAACCGTCCTGCAGCTTGAGCACCGGCCGTGATCGCCTGAAAGCGGATATCTGAAAGGGAGGAAAGGTAGTGTTTTCAGTTGGTTCAATTTGAGTCAGAGGCTGTGGCTGGACAGATGCTGTCGGATCTGTCAGGAGCAGGCTTTTTTGTTGTTGCGGGACGATGACGTCAGGTTCAGCCCAGATTGCGTGCGGCCGTGGCCGGTAATTTTGAAAAAGTTTTGACGCGCAGCCGGTGAGAACAAGACGGGCTGAAGGCGCTTTACGCCGCAGTTGAAAAATGGCGTCACGGGCGGCGCGTTCTCCTTTTGCAGTGATCGCGCAACTGTTGACGCAAATAACATCCGCCGCATCCGGCGTTTCGCATTCCGTTCCGCCCAGCTTTTCCCAAGCTTCACGCAGTGCCTGACTTTCATATTGATTGACCTTGCAGCCGAAAGTCACAATAAAAAATCTCCAAGGGTGCATACCGAAGTATGCCCGCAAAATCATACTCTGTCACGCTGGAGAATAATTGGGGAGGAAGACAAACCGAACGCAGATAAAAAATTTTGCAAAATTTCTTGACGTTCTCTCCGCTTTTGCGTAAAAGACCTTTCGCTCTGATGGAATGCAAGCTCCTCATGGGGCATTCCCGTTTAAGACGGCAGGGAAGGACAGGTTGAGTCTGTCCTGCTGTACCCGAAAAACGGCAGATGCCAGTAGCGGGTTTTGACATGTACAGGCGTTGCAAAATGCCGAAATATGTCGAGCCGTTCCGGCTCAAAGACGGAACCCGCACCAAGTTTTGCTGCAGGTGTGCCTAGGCTGTAAGGTAGGGGGCAAACCCCATTTAGTGCCCCTGCGGGACCGCCGCGCCGCTCTTTCTTTAGGCGGTTTGGCTTGGGCAGCGTTGGGGAGCGTCACACGGATGACGCCGGCGCGCTCAGGCGTCCGCCATCTTCCAAATTTCCTGATTGCTTCAGGTATGGTGATGAACGCGCAAAACGCGCGGCTCCTTCAGTTTATTGTTTCGCCGGTTCATTCGGGCAATTGTTAGGGAAAAGTCGTAAACCCGCGTTCGGCGCGGGATGTTTTTGCAAACGGAGTAGGCACGATGACAACAGTCAGCAGCGATCGCATTCGCATCAAGCTTCGGTCTTACGATTACCGCATTCTGGACAAGGCAGTTGCGGAAATCGTGGATACGGCGCGCAACACAGGCGCTGGTGTGGCTGGGCCCATTCCGCTGCCCACAAATATTCATAAGTACACCATACAGCGCTCCGTACATGTGGACAAAAAATCGCGCGAACAGTTTGAAATGCGCATCCACAAGCGCCTTATGGATATTCTGGAACCGACGCAACAGACAGTTGACGCGCTCGGCAAGCTCTCGCTGCCGGCCGGCGTGGACGTGGAAATCAAGCTTTAGCGGGGGCAGTCATGGCTGAGAAAATGGGAATTTTGGGCCGTAAACTTGGCATGACCCGTGTTTTTGCCGATGACGGCGCCGCTGTGGCGGTTACTGTTATTGAAGCCGGTCTCTGCCCCGTGACACAGATTAAAACAATGGACAAAGACGGTTATAACGCCCTACAGATCGCTCTGATACCTGCAAAGGAAAAGCGCGTCGGCAAAGCCATGCGCGGCCATTTTGCCAAGGCGGGCACGGGGCTTTTTCGCCACCTTAAAGAAATTCGCCTTGCGGGAGCGCCGGAGCAGCAGCTTGGCGAGAACCTCACGGTGTCCATGTTTGCCGCGGGGGATGTGGTCAAGGTGACCGGCACAAGCATAGGCAAGGGATATCAAGGCCGTATGCGCCGCTGGAACTTTGCGGGGTCCAAAGACTCGCACGGCTGTGAAAAGGTGCACCGCAACAACGGGTCAGTCGGCAACAACACCTTTCCTGGACACGTTTTCAAAGGGCGCAAGATGGCGGGCCACTGGGGCAATGAAACAGTGACGGAATCCGGACTGCTTGTCATCGGCGTACGCGCCGGCGATAACGTCCTGCTGGTCAAGGGCTCGGTGCCCGGCCCCAAAAACGGGCTCGTACTTGTTCGCCAGCAGTAGGGGAAGCAAAAATGGCTACCGTGAAAATGTATGATCAAACCAGGCAGGATGCCGGCTCTGTAACGCTTGCCGCTGAGGTGTTTGAAGTTGAGGTGAGGCCGGAAATTCTGCACATCGTTGTACGCGCCCAGGCTGCGGCAAAACGCGCCGGCACGCACAAGACAAAAAGCCGCGCCCTTGTGTCGGGCGGCGGCGCCAAGCCCTGGAAGCAAAAAGGCACAGGCCGTGCGCGTTCAGGTTCCAACCGTTCGCCTGTATGGCGCGGGGGGGCCGTAGTGTTTGGGCCGCAGCCCCGTGACTACAGCTTTAAGGTCAACAGCAAGGTGCGCGCGCTTGCGCTTAAAATGGCGCTTTCAAGCCGCCTTGCCTCTGAAGACCTTATGGTTGTAAAAAGCATTAACCTGCCTGAAGCGAAAACAAAACATTTTGCCAAAGTGGCTGGCGCACTGGGGCTGCAAAAGGCCCTGATTATCGTTGCGGGTGGAGACGCCGCGTTGACGCGTTCGGTGCGCAATATTCCCGGGCTGACGCTGACAACGCCCGAGCGTCTGAGCGTGACGGAAATTTTGAAGCACCATCAGCTTGTGCTTCTGGAAGAGACCGTAGCGCCCGTGCATGCCCGATTTGCGCAGAAGGGGGCGTAAGATGAAAAATACCAGTGTGCTGATAAAGCCCCTGCTGACGGAAAAGACAACCCTGCTCAAGGATGTGGCCCGGCAGGTAGTTTTTTATGTCCATCCCAAAGCCAATAAACTGGAAATCAGACAGGCTGTGGAAAAGGCTTTCGACGTGAAAGTTGAGGCCGTTAACGTGGTTCGCAAAGGGCCTTCGGTCCGTGAGCGGCAGGGCCGCGTTGCCGGCCGCAAGCCCGGCTGGAAAAAAGCCTATGTAACGCTTGGTCTGGACGAAAAAATTGAGTTCTTTGAGGGAGTGTGATCATGGCTGTCCGCAAGCTCAAGCCGACCTCCGCGGGGCGTCGTTTCCAGTCGGTTTCCGACTTTGAGGAAATTACCCGGACGCGCCCGGAGAAGTCGCTCACTGAAGGTCTGCCCAAAAAAGCCGGCCGTAACAATCTGGGGCGCGTCACAAGCCGTCGTCGCGGCGGCGGCGTCAAACGTCTGTACCGTATTATTGACTTCAGACGTGATAAAAACGGCATTGAGGCCCGTGTGGCGGAAATTGAGTATGATCCCAACCGCACAGCCCGCATTGCCCTACTGCACTATGTTGACGGCGAAAAACGCTATATCATTGCTCCAACGGGGCTCAACAAAGGCGACAGGGTGCTCTCGGGCGAGGGGGCGGACATAAAGCCCGGCAACGCTCTGCCCATGTCGCGTATTCCCGTCGGCACGGTCATACACAATATTGAGCTCTACCCTGGCAAAGGCGGACAGATCTGCCGCGCCGCCGGTTCATATGCGCAGTTGATCGCCAAAGAGGGCAAACACGCTCTTCTGCGTCTGCCTTCGGGCGAGGTGCGTAAAATTCAGGCGACATGCGTGGCGACTGTGGGGCAGGTTGGCAATATTCATCATGAAAATATTTCCCTCGGCAAGGCCGGCCGCAACCGTTGGCTTGGGCGTCGTCCCCGAGTGCGCGGTGTAGCCATGAACCCCATTGATCATCCTTTGGGCGGCGGCGAAGGCAGAAGCTCCGGCGGCCGTCACCCTGTATCTCCGTGGGGCATGCCCGCAAAGGGTTACAAGACCCGTGACAGAAAGAAGGCATCATCCAGGCTTATCGTCAAACGACGCGGTCGGAAGTAGGAGCAGCTTATGCCGAGATCATTGAAAAAAGGCCCCTTTGTGGACGGCCATCTGATGAAGAAAGTGGACAACGCCGTTGCAAACAGCGATCGCCGCGTGCTGAAAACTTGGTCGCGCCGCTCGACAATATTGCCGGAAATGGTGGGCCTGACGTTTGCGGTGCATAACGGCAAAAAGTTTGTGCCTGTATTTATTACGGAAAACATGGTGGGTCACAAGCTGGGCGAATTTTCTCCCACGCGCACCTTTCACGGGCACGCAGCAGATAAAAAAGCCAAGGCCGCCGGCAAGAAATAGGGAAGAATTATGGAAGCGAAAGCCGTTGCGAAGTTCCAGCGCGTCTCGCCGCGTAAAACCCGCCTTGTGGCCAGAAATGTGCAAGGCCTTGGGGTTGAAGAGGCCATGAACATGTTGCGTTTTACCCACAACAAGCCCGCCGGCGTGCTGTACGGCGTGCTGAAAAGCGCACTGGCAAACGCCTCACAGTTGGGCGGTGTAAATGTTGACGCCATGACAGTCAAAGAGGTTGTTGTCAACGAAGGCCCAGTCTGGAAGCGTTTTATGCCCCGCGCCCAAGGCCGGGCCGGCAAAATTCGCAAAAGCACCAGCCATGTTACCGTCATACTTGCAGAAGGGCAGGAATAGCTATGGGTCAAAAAGTACATCCGTTCGGCTTCCGGCTTGGATACAACAAGAACTGGCAATCCCGATGGTTCAGCAAGAAGGAATATCCTGTTTTTGTTTATGAAGACAGTAAGATACGCACATTTGTCAAAAAACTGCTCTATCATGCCGGTCTTTCCAGAATTGAAATTGAACGTGCTGGCGGCAAGGTTCGGCTTACGCTGTTTACTGCCCGTCCCGGCATTGTGATCGGGCGCAAAGGCATGGAAATTGACAAGTTGCGGAATGATCTGCGTCTGAAGTTCGGCCGTGAATTTTCTTTGGAAGTCAATGAAATACGCCGTCCCGAAGTTGACGCCCAGCTTGTGGCTGAAAATATTGCCCAGCAGTTGGATCGTCGCGTGGCATTTCGTCGGGCCATGAAGCGCACTGTCTCCATGGCGCGCAAGTTAGGCGGCGAAGGCATCAAAGTTACATGTGCCGGCCGCCTTGCCGGCGCTGAAATAGCGCGTACGGAATGGTACAGGGACGGCCGCGTCCCCCTGCAGACACTGCGCGCCGACATTGATTACGGTTTTGCCGAAGCCCGCACCACATACGGCATTATCGGCGTCAAGGTGTGGATTTATAAAGGTGAAAGACTTGATAAAGAGGTTGAACAATAATGCTTGCGCCCAAAAAAGTTAAATTCCGCAAATGGCAGAAGGGCCGCCTGCGCGGTCTGGCCTCCCGCGGGGCAACCGTTGCCTTTGGTGATATCGGTTTGAAAACTGTGGAACACGGGCATTTGTCGAGCCAGCAGATTGAGGCTGCGCGTATTGCCATGATGCGTCACATTAAACGCGGCGGCAAGGTTTGGATTCGTATTTTCCCGGACAGACCCGTCACGGCAAAGCCGCTGGAAACAAGACAGGGTTCTGGCAAGGGCGCGCCGGTCGGCTGGTGCGCGCCGGTCAAGCCGGGCCGCGTGCTGTATGAAATCAAGGGCGTAAATCTTGATCTGGCCCGTGAAGCACTGACCCGCGCTGCCCACAAATTGCCCGTGAAGACAATTATTGTGGTGAAGGAGGGCTTTTAAATGGCTGCCAAAAAAAAGAGCGATAAAACCGCGTGTCTGCCCGCCGGAGAATTGCGTGCGCTGAACGTCGACGATTTGCGCAGCAAGCTGGCGGATCAGCGCCGCGAACTGATGGACGCCCGTTTAAAGCACGCTGTCGCCCAGCTTGAAAAAACTTCCGATCTCAAGGTCATGCGCAAACAGGTTGCGCGTATAGAGACCATATTGAACGAAAAGGAACAGAGGGCCTGAAGATGCAATCTCTGGAAAACCGCAAGGGCAGAACGCTGACAGGTATTGTAGTGAGCGACAAGAACGATAAAACCATTGTTGTTCGTGTTGAAACCTTGGTCAAGCACCCCCTGCTCAAAAAGTATGTGAGGCGCCGCAAAAAATTTATGGCTCACGATCCCATGAATGAATGCGGCATGGGAGACAAGGTAAAAATTGTTGAGTTTCGCCCCTTGTCGCGTAATAAGCGCTGGCATATGGTGTCCATTCTAGAAAAGGCAGTGTAGGGTAGGCCATGATACAGGTGGAATCAACGCTTCAGGTCGCCGATAATTCAGGCGCCAAAAAAGTAGCGTGCATCAAGGTGCTCGGCGGTTCCCACCGCCGTTACGCCTCTGTTGGCGACGTTATTGTGGTTTCCGTCAAAGAGGCCATACCCCACAGCAAGGTAAAAAAAGGCGATGTGATGAAAGCCGTTATTGTGCGCACCGCCAAGGAAGTGCGACGCACTGACGGATCGTACATCAAGTTTGACGGCAATGCGGCCGTGCTGCTTTCCAATCAGGGCGATCCGGTCGGCACGCGTATTTTTGGACCTGTGGCGCGTGAACTTCGCGCTCAGAATTTTATGAAGATCATTTCCCTTGCGCCGGAAGTGCTGTAGGAATCATCATGAAAATGTATCGCATCCGAAAGGACGACAAGGTGATGGTGATCACCGGCAAGGACGCTGGCAAGATAGGCAGAGTGCTTAAAATTCTGCGTAAAAAAGATCGCGTCCTTGTGGAAAAGGCCAATATGGTCAAACGCCACACTCGTCCGAATCCCTATGCCCGCCAGCCGGGCGGTATTGTGAAAAAAGAAATGCCTATCCATGTTTCGAATGTCATGGTGGTCTGTTCCGTCTGCGGCAAAGCGACAAGGGTGGGCTACAGGCAAATAGAGACGGACGCCGGGCAGAAGAAAGTCCGCTTCTGCAAAAAGTGCAACGAAGTTATGGAATAAGGTGATACAATGACACGCCTTGAAAAGATATATAGAGAGAATGTGGCGCCGGTTTTGCAAAAAGAGTTTAATTATACCTCTTTCATGCAATTGCCCGGCTTGGCAAAAATTTCTCTGAACATTGGCCTTGGCGCAGCTACGCAGAACAATAAGGTTATGGAAGAAGCCGTGGCGGAACTGACAGCCATAGCGGGACAAAAAGCTGTGGTGACGCGCGCAAAAAAATCCATTGCATCCTTCAAGCTGCGTGAAGGCATGCCCATAGGCACCCGCGTTACGTTGCGCAGGGATCGCATGTGGGACTTTCTTGATAAACTTGTGAATTTCGCCATCCCTCGGGTGCGCGACTTTCGGGGCATTCCGGATCGCGGTTTTGACGGCCGCGGCAATTTTACCTTGGGCATCAAGGAACACACCATCTTTCCCGAGCTTGAAATTGACCGTGTGGAAACCCCCAAAGGCATGAACATAACCATTGTTACATCTGCCTCCACAGACAAGGAAGGAAAATTCCTTCTGGACAAGCTTGGCATGCCCTTTCGCAAATAGGCGTCGCATGTGACGTCAATATTCTAGTCAGGAGTTTATGTATGTCGCGTACTTCGCTCGCAGTGAAGGCAAAGCGCAAGGCAAGGTTCAGTTCGCGCGCCTATAACCGCTGCCCGCTTTGCGGTCGCCCTAGGGCTTTTTTGCGTCAGTTCGGCGTCTGCCGGATCTGTTTTCGCAGTATGGCCCTGCGAGGTGAACTGCCTGGCGTTCGTAAGTCGAGCTGGTAGACAATTTTATCAATTGAGGAGCATTCGATGTTGACAGATCCTATTGCGGATATGCTCACGCGCATTCGCAACGCGCATTTGGCCCTGCATAAGGAAGTGAATGTGCCGCGCTCGAAGATGAAAGAATCGTTAGCCGCCATCCTCAAGCGGGAGGGTTACGTCGAGGACGTTTCCGTGACAGACAACAATATTACCATTACCCTCAAATACCGGAAAGGCAAACCGGCCATTCTGGGCCTGAAACGCGTGAGCACGCCCGGTAGACGCGTGTATGTGAACGCGCGGCAGATTCCCGGCGTGCAGAACGGCCTTGGAATATGCATTCTTTCCACATCCAGCGGCGTGCTGGACGACATGACCGCCCATGAAAAGAAAGTGGGCGGCGAACTCTTGTGTGAAATCTGGTAGGCGGTGACCCATGTCCAGAATAGGAAAACTGCCCGTTCCCGTCCCGGCAGGCGTTGACGTCGAAATCGGAACGGATGTTGTGGAAGTGAAAGGCCCCAAGGGTGTTTTGCAAACACCCGTATGTTCTCTGCTCAAATATGAGCTTGTTGACGGCAGAGTAACGCTGACCCGCCTTGAAGAAACCCGCCGGAGCCGGTCGCAGCATGGGTTGCGCCGCACGCTTCTGGCGAATTGTATTGAAGGCGTGACTAAAGGCTTTTCAAAGGCGCTTGAGGTTATCGGTGTGGGGTATCGTGTTGCCGTTAAAGGCAATATTATAGAACTCGCTGTCGGGTATTCCCATCCGGTTGTTGTTGAACTGCCGGATGGGCTCAAAGCCGCAGCAGAGGGGCAGGTGCTGACCATCAGTGGCATTGACAAAGAGCTGCTTGGTGAATTCGCCGCCAAAATCCGGCGTGTCCGTAAGCCTGAGCCCTACAAGGGCAAGGGCATTAAATATGTGACCGAGACTGTCCGCCGCAAGGTCGGCAAGTCCGGCGGCAAGAAGTAGGGGCGCTATGAAACTGACAAAGCATGAATCACGCCAGCGTCGCAAGATACGCATTCGAAAAAAAGTCAACGGCACGTCCGCCCGTCCGCGCCTTGTGGTGTACAGATCCAATCTGCATATTTATGCACAGATTGTGAATGACCTGTCCGGATCTACGCTTGCCAGTGCTTCTACATTGACGCTCTCCAAAACTGAAACGGGACTGCACTGCAATAAAAGCGGCGCGGAACGCGTGGGCAAGGAAATTGCCCGTTTGGCCGGGGAACAGAATATCACTCAGGTGGTGTTTGATCGCAACGGGTATCTTTATCACGGTCGCGTTAAGGCCGTAGCCGACAGCGCCCGCGAAGGCGGCTTGGAGTTCTGATATGCGTCAGGAAAATACGGAAACCCAGCAGAATGAGCTGGGAGAAATTGAAAAAATTGTCTCCCTCAATCGCGTGGCGAAAGTTGTGAAGGGAGGCCGACGTTTCAGCTTCAGCGCTCTTGTCGTTGTTGGCGACGGCAAAGGCTGCGTCGGTTTCGGCCTGGGCAAAGCCCAGGAAGTGCCGGAAGCTTTGCGCAAGGCAACTGTCCGCGCGCGCAAAAACCGTGTTCGGGTGCCGCTTGTTGAGGGCACGTTGCCCTATGAGGTGCTTGGACGTTTCGGCGCGGGCCGGGTTATGCTGAAACCCGCCTCGGAAGGCACGGGCATTATAGCCGGCGGCGCTGTTCGTGCCGTGATGGAGGCCGTAGGCGTACGCGACGTGCTGGCCAAGGCCATAGGCACAAACAATCCGCATAATGTGCTTCGCGCCACCATGCAGGGACTTGTCTCCTTGCGTAGCGCTGATGACGTTTCAACGTTGCGTGGCAAAAAGCTCGAAGCTCCGAGGAAGTAACCATGCCGGAAATCAAGGTAAAACTCATGCGTTCGCGCATAGGCGCGACCCCCGCGCAACGCGGGCTGCTTGATTCCCTCGGTCTCAAACGTCGTGAAATGGTGAAGACGTTCAGAGACACTCCGGCAATCCGGGGTATTGTTAATAAAATTTCGCACCTTGTGGCTGTTGTCGAATAAGCGGCTGTCTCAGGAGAATATCATGCAACTGCACAATCTTTTTCCTTTTCCGGAAGAGCGCAAGACGCGTCGACGCGTCGGCAGGGGCTCAGGCTCCGGTCTCGGATGCACAGCTGGCAAAGGGCACAAAGGCCAGAATGCCCGTTCCGGCGGCGGAGTGCGACCTGGTTTTGAAGGCGGACAGATGCCCCTGCAACGCCGTCTGCCGAAACACGGCTTCAAGAATGCGCCGTTTAAGGTGACATACGACGTCATCAATCTTGACATGCTGATCGCAGCCTTTGAGGGCAAAAACAGCATAACGCTTGACGACATTTATGCCCGCGGCCTTGCCCGTATGAGCGCGCCTGTGAAAATACTTTCACGCGGCGAGGTCAAGGATGCCGTCACAGTGCAGGCCCATCGCTTCAGCAGGGCTGCGGCAGAAAAAATCTGTCTGGCCGGCGGAACGGTCACTGAACTGGAAGCGACGCAGGCTGCCGAATAGCATTTGGCAGGACTCGTCTGTCATAAAACGAAAAAGAGACATATATGGCGGCAGATACGGCAAACACTGCGACCCAGTCCGCCTTGGCAAAACGCCTTGGCTGGACTTTTTTGATTTTGTGCTGCTACCGCATAGGCGTCCATGTTCCGGTGCCCGGCGTGGATGCCGCTGCGCTGGCCTCTTTTTTCGAGAACATGTCAGGCACGCTTTTTGGCCTTTTCGACATGTTCTCGGGTGGCGGGCTGAGCAATGTTTCCGTATTCGCGCTTGGCGTTATGCCTTATATCTCCGCGTCCATCATCATGCAGCTTTTGCAGGTTGTCAGCCCTGACATAAAGCGCATGGCGAAGGAAGAGGGTCAGGCCGGTCGCCGAAAGATCACGCAGTATACGCGCTATCTCACTGTACTGATTACCCTTGTACAGGGTCTGGGTATTGCTGTCGGTCTTGAAAACATGACAAGCCCCGTCGGCACACCTGTCGTCCTGAGCCCGGGCTGGCATTTCCGCATGGTGACTATGATGACCTTCACAGCCGGTTCCGTACTGGTGATGTGGCTTGGAGAACAAATAACAGAGCGCGGCATTGGCAACGGCATCTCCCTGATCATTTTTTGCGGCATTGTGGTGGGCATTCCGCGTGGCATTATCCAGTCTTTCGCCCTGATCCGGGCTGGAGACATGAGCATCTTCATGGCGATTCTGATTGTCGTTTTTATGGCCGCGGTGACGGTGTGCATTGTTTTTGTGGAACGCGCGCAACGACGTATACCCATCAGTTACGCCAAACGTCAGATTGGGCGCAAGATGTTCGGCGGGCAAAATTCACATCTGCCTTTGCGCCTGAACACAGCCGGCGTCATACCTCCTATTTTTGCTTCTTCACTCCTGCTTTTTCCCGCAACAATCGGTCAGTTTTCCTCCAACGAATATGTCAAGCACGCTGCCGAAATTTTTTCCCCCCAAGGGCTGGCCTATAATGTTCTTTATGTAGCCCTCATTTTCTTCTTCTGCTATTTTTATACGGCGATTATTTTTGATCCCAAAGACATGGCTGAAAATCTAAAAAAAACAGGCGGGTTTGTCCCCGGCATCAGACCTGGCGAAAAAACGCAACAATATGTTGATGTCGTGCTTTCGCGACTCACCTTCTCCGGTGCAGTCTATATTTCTATTGTTGCGCTTCTGCCCATGTTTTTAATCAGCAATTTCAACGTGCCTTTCTATTTCGGCGGAACAAGCCTTCTCATCCTTGTCGGCGTGGCAATGGACTTTATGAATCAGGTTGAATCACATATGATTTCAAATCAGTATCGGGGCCTGATGCACAAGTCGCGCAAAGCCGAAAGATAATATTGCGCCTAGCGACATGTGGCATGAAAAAAAATCATGGCGTATTCATTAAAAATGCACGGGAAGTTGCCTGTCTTGCCGAGGCCAACTGTATTGTGGCCAATATTCTTGATGCGGCGGGCGACATTGTGGCGCCGGGTCTTCCAACCATTCGTTTTGAAGAACTCGCGCGCGATATGTGCGCTGATTGCCGGGTCAGACCTGCCTTTCTCGGATATTGCGGCTATCCGTACGCCGTATGCTGCTCGGTGAACGAGCAGGTAGTACACGGCTTCCCCTCGGCCCGGCGACTTGAGGAAGGAGATATTGTCAGTATTGATATGGGTGTGATTTTTGACGGTTTTGTGGGAGATGCGGCCCGCACCTGGCCTGTAGGCAGCGTGAGCGCCGCGCACATGGAACTTATGCGCGTCACTGAAAATAGTCTCTATATGGGCATTGAGCAGGCGCGGCCCGGCAATAATGTGTATGATATCGGCGCGGCGGTACAAAGGTACGTGGAATCGCACGGTTTCAACGTTGTACGCCGTTTTGTCGGCCACGGCGTGGGCGCGAAAATGCACGAAAAACCTGAAGTGCCTAACTTTCGGCCCACCGCGCACGGCGTGACGCTGCAAAACGGCATGGTTATTGCTATTGAGCCCATGGTTACAGCCGGTACGTATGAAGTGGATATTTTGGGGGACAAGTGGACGGCCGTTACCCGAGACGGCAAGTATGCCGCCCATTTTGAGCACAGTGTTGTGATAACGCAAACGGGACCAAGAATATTGAGTATTTCAGACCGAGGTCTCAACCGTCATATAATTAGCGCTTGACAAAACAGACAAAGACGGACAAGTTAATCTGTTCATGCCCTGTTTTGTCGGCGTGCCGCTGAATGCCTATATTGGAGATAGTATGAAAGTAAGACCTTCTGTCAAAAAAATATGTCCCAAGTGCAAGCTTATTCGGCGCAAGGGAGTGCTTCGAGTTATCTGTGAAAACCCCCGGCACAAGCAACGCCAGGGCTAGGGCAGGAGAGAATCTGTGGCGAGAATAGCAGGCGTTGATTTGCCGCGCGGCAAAAGGGTGGACATTGCGCTCACCTATATCTACGGCATAGGCCGCACGACGGCCCTGAAAATACTGGACACCACCGGCGTCAACTGGGAGAGGAGCATTGATGACCTTTCCGCGGACGAAGTGAACGAAATCCGCAAGGTGCTTGAACAGCACTACAAGGTGGAAGGCGATTTGCGCCGTGAAATTTCAGGCAGCACCAAACGCCTTATGGATATCGGTTGCTATCGCGGTCTGCGTCACAGGCGCGGTCTTCCTGCGCGCGGTCAGCGCACGCACACCAACGCTCGTACCCGAAAGGGTCCGCGGCGCGGCGCTGTAGGCAAAAAGAAGTAACTTTGTTTGCGTAATTTTTTAGCCAGATTGAGGGACAGACATGGCAAGACCCAAAAAAGTGGTCAAAAAGAAGGAAAAAAAGAACATTCCTGTGGGCATGGTTCACATTCAGGCTTCGTTCAACAATACGATCATAACGTTTACCGACACGCGCGGCAACGCGATCTCGTGGGCGTCTTCCGGGCAGAGCGGTTTTAAAGGTTCGCGCAAGTCCACTCCTTTTGCCGCGCAAGTGGCCGCCGAAACTGCGGCACGCAAGGCGCAGGACAACGGCATGCGCACAGTCGGCGTGTATGTAAGGGGTCCGGGTTTCGGTCGTGAGGCCGCCATGCGGGCAATCGCTTCAGTGGGTTTCCGTGTAGCTTTTATTCGCGATGTAACGCCTATTCCGCACAATGGTTGCAGGCCGCCGAAACGTCGCCGCGTATAGTTTTTTGCCTGTGTCATGGCTTTTGTATTGCTAATGTAAGAGGATTCCCATGGCCAAGTATATTGAAGCCAAATGCCGTATCTGCCGTCGTGAGGGATGTAAGCTTTTTTTAAAAGGCGACCGCTGTTTTACAGACAAATGCGCCTATGACCGTCGCCCGTATGCCCCCGGCCAGCACGGCAGGGCGCGCAAAAAAGTCAGCGACTACGCTGTGCAGCTGCGTGAGAAGCAGAAAACCCGTCGTGCGTACGGCGTTCTTGAACGTCAATTTCGCGGCTATTTTGAGAAAGCTGAAATGCAGAAAGGTGTTACGGGTGCCAATCTGCTTGTCATGCTTGAACGGCGTCTAGACAATGTGGTTTATCGCCTTGGTTTCGCCAATTCGCGCAATCAGGCTCGGCAGCTTGTCCGTCACGGCATTTTTACGCTGAACGGCCACAGAGTAACGATTCCCTCTTTGCAGGTGAAGGTGGGGGATATAGTCGCAGTGCCTGAAAAAAATCGTAAAATTCCTGTCCTTGCCGAAGTGCAGGAAGTGATTGCTCGACGCGGTTGCCCCGCTTGGCTGGAGGCCGTCGGTGCTGATTTTAGAGGGACTGTCAAGGCTTTGCCGCAGCGCGACGACATTCAGTTTCCTGTCAATGAGCAATTAATTGTCGAACTTTATTCGAAATAAGCGGGGGACGCATGCTTATAAAACAGGGAGAACGTCTTATAAACGCGCGCAACTGGTCAGAGCTTGTCAAGCCGGAGCGGATTGTGCGCGATGGAGAAATTGCTGATGGCATGCACGGCAAATTTGTTTGCGAGCCGCTGGAGAGGGGCTACGGCATTACCATCGGCAATGCACTGCGGCGTGTTCTTCTGGCGTCTTTGCAAGGCGCGGCCTTTGTTGCTGCGAAAATTATCGGTGTGCAGCATGAGTTCACCACGATTCACGGTGTCCTGGAGGATATTACAGATGTGGTGCTCAATCTGAAGCAGGTACGCCTGCGTATGAATACCGTCGAGCCGCAGCGTTTGACTTTGCGGATAGGAACAAAGGGCCCGGTGACTGCAGGACAGATTGCGACAAACCAGCATGTGGAAATTTTAAATCCAGCGCAGCATATTGCTACGCTCACAGAAGATACTGTGCTGGAAATGGAACTTGAAGCGCGCATGGGCAAGGGCTATGTATCCGCGGATATGCATGAAGGTCTTTCTGATGAAATCGGCATAATCAGGTTGGATTCAAGTTTTGCGCCAGTGCGCAAAGTCGCCTACAGTGTGGAGCAGGCCCGCGTTGGTCAGATGACAAATTATGACCGTCTTGTCCTTGAAGTCTGGACTGACGGCTCGTTGCCCCCTGAAGACGCCATCGCTTACAGCGCTAAAATTATCAAAGATCAGATTTCCGTCTTTATCAATTTTGACGACCGCGTTCCCGGCGATATGGAGCATGCCTGCGGCGGCGGCGGCGAAGTGAACGAATCTCTGTTCAAGCATATTGATGATCTTGAACTTTCTGTTCGTGCTACCAACTGTCTGCGAAGCGTCAATATATCTCTGGTGGGCGATCTGGTGCAGCGCTCTGAAGCCGAGATGCTGAGAACAAGAAATTTTGGTCGCAAGTCGCTGGATGAAATCAGGGGCGTGCTTATAGAAATGGGCCTTGATTTTGAAATGAAAATTGACAATTTTGAAAAGAGATATCAGGAATACAAAAGGAAACAGCAAAATGAGGCATAGCAATTCCGGCAGGAAATTTTCGCGCACGCCCGCGCACCGTAAGGCTCTGTTGCACAATCTTGCCAGGGCTCTGCTGATCCACGGCAAAATCCGTACAACGGAAATGAAAGCCAAGGAACTGCGCCGAGTTGTGGAACCTCTTATAACGCTTGCAAAGCGCAATGATCTGCATGCCCGTCGACAGGCATATCGCGTGCTCAACGAGCATTCCTTAGTAAAACGGCTTTTTGACGAAATCGGGCCAATTTTTGCGGGTGTGCCCGGCGGGTATACGCGTGTGTTCAAACTGGCCATGCCGCGCAGGGGAGACAACGCCCCCATGGCGATTATTGAATTTTCGCGCACCTCCGCCGGGACGACGCAAAACGCAAAAACTATTAAACCGGCAAAAAAGGCACCTCCTGCCGCGGACAAGTCAAAAACAGCAAATATTGACGGACAGGAGGTCACCCCTGAAACAAGTCAGGATAGGCACAGAGAATGACACGTGGTTGCGCTTTTATCAGCTTGAGTGGGCATAAAATCTTTTACCTGCCCGCCCTGGTTACCTGTGCAACAGAAATTTCGTCATGAATCTGCTGGAAAAAGCACGCGCCGCCGGCTGTGCGGCAAAGTTGGCTTCAGAGGATCTGGAACGGCTTTTGAATGGACTTGCAGGTGGAGGCCGGCCTGAACTGGAGTCCCGCGTCCTTTCCGGACGAGCCTACCATGAGGACGCTGTAGCTGTTGCCGTGCTGCAGGGCAAAGCTTTGGTGCAGACAGTGGATTTTTTAACGCCCATTGTCAACAATGCTTTTGCCTTTGGCCGCATTGCAGCCGCCAATGCCCTTTCAGACGTATACGCCATGGGCGGCGAACCGTGGTGCGCCATGAATGTCGCCTGCTTTCCGCTCGCCTTGGCTAAGGACGACCCTGATATTCTGGTCAGCATTCTGCGCGGCGGTCTGGACGCGATGAATGAGGCGGGTGCCGTGCTCGCTGGCGGACACACCGTGCAGGATGAAGAGCTGAAGTATGGCTTGGCCGTCACAGGCGTGATTGATCCTGAACATATGTCAGTCAACAGCGGTCTGCAGGCAGGGCAGCTGCTTGTGCTGACGAAACCGCTCGGAACAGGAATACTGGCTACGGCTGTCAAGGCCGGCTTTGACGGTGCTGAAGAAAGCGAGGCGGAACTCGTGCGCTGGTGCGGCCGTCTGAACAACGTGGCAGGAGCGCTGATCCGGAATTTGAAACTTCCTGCTGCGACGGATGTTACCGGCTTTGGTCTGGGCGGGCATATACTGGAAATGGCCTTTGCTTCCGGAGTTTGCGTGGAGATTGATACGGCCGCCCTGCCGTTGTTGCCGCGTGTCTTGCGTTACGCGCGCGATGGCCTTATCCCCGCCGGGAGCCATGTCAACCGCAAGTACCGGAGTCATGCCGTCCTGGCGGTCAATGATATCGATGATGCCTTGGAAAGTGTGATTTTTGACGCTCAGACTTCAGGGGGGCTTTTGTTGGCTTTGCCTCCTGAACTGCTCGACAGGGGGCGCGATTTTCTTCTTGCCGGAGGCGATCTGGCGTGCGTTGTCGGCAAAGTGCTGCCGCCGCGCAATGACGGCAAGGCATTGCTGCTCAGGTAATTCCATATTGCTTCTTGCCTTAACTCCACGCAACAGTTTTGACCTTGCTTCACATTTTTTCAACAGGATTCAAATCCCAATATCTCCCGG